>PLST01000461.1:56150-62103 GCA_003164255.1 Acidobacteriaceae bacterium
ATAAAACCCACAGGCACAAGGAACCTCCAGGCTGGATTCAGGTCAGCTCGCCTGGACAGGAAGGTGAGCGAGAAGCCAATAATTACACAGGCCGTGATGTTGATGACAAAGGTACCGTATGGAAACTTCGTTCCCATGCGGCTGGCAATCGTCGAGCCGACCCAGTACCTGAGCATGGAACCAAGCGCGCCGCCGAACGCAATTAGAAAGTACTTCTGCAACCCTATGCCTCCCTCACGATGATTTCGCTTGCACCGGGAATCTCGCTTGTATTCCAGTTTCTCAAGAGTGCCAGATCTCGTTCGAGCTGAGATACGTCAATGGTGTCATCAGAAGCTCCTGAGATCCTTTGAAGTTGAACCCGATAGGCCTCGGCATAGGAACTCACCAGGAGCACGATCTTGCTGACAAAATGATGGCTCCACTCAGAGAGTGCTTGACCGTAATAGTGGAGCTCCTGTGTCACCAAATCACCAATACTGCTCTCCAGCGCCGCTTTGATTCTGGAGCGCACAAAGCGGCTCCCGAGAAACATCCAAGGGCTCATATTGATGGCTTGCGGGAGTGTTGCCAACTCAAACCGTGGCATGTCGCGTAAGAGAATTTCCAATTCATCCGGCGCAGGCACATCGGTGCGCCCCATCTCTTGCGCCACTGATTGCAGCGTGAAGATTGCCCGCTGGCTTACATTGCGGACTTCTTCAATAAGACGTTCCACGGCCTTCCAAACTGCCTCGTGGAGCCACTCCGCAAGTTGCAACGAGGCGACACCAGCCTTGGAATTCGCTCGCATCCATGCAAGGGCGCTATCTGCCGCTTCACTCAGAATCGGCTCCGGCGCCTCACCCAGCCTATAGAAGGCGTGATCGAGAACGGTGCGTTGCTCTCCAACCTCCCCAGTCACATGGCGCAATTGCTCCTCCAGATCGTGCACATTCGTTGGGAGATCCCGCCCTCTGTGCTTCGTTTGGTCGAGAGTGGTCTCGATAGCGGCGGTGACCGAGTCACGTAATGCGCCGATCTTTCGAGAGATGGAGCTGTTGCGGAGTGCTCGCGCCTGGTCGAACCTCGGAAGCAGTTCGCGTTCAAAGAAGTGATCGAGCAAGACAGTGTAGTCCGGGATCGAGCTGACCGGATGCACATTCATCGCCAAGCCCAATTCAGCTTGCAATTGATCCTGGATATAGCTGGTTACCCGATGGAGATCCTCCTCTGCGAGCAGGTCCACTTTGCTCAGGAGGATGATGGCCGGGATCCCGGCCTCGTAGAGCAGACGCAAAGTTCCGATGTCTTCTTCATTCAAGGACGTTCCCGCATCAATCAGAAGCAGTGCAACGTCACACGACGGAAGATATGCAAGCGTTTCCGCAGCACCTCGTCTGGCCAGGGATCCAAGTCCCGGCGTATCCACCAACACAATGCCCTGCTTCAGGCGTGGCGACGGCACCTCTACGATTGCTCGCACAACATTCCGCATGTTGCCTGGATTGCCTTGTTCGGTTACCAGGGCGCCAAGGTCTTCGAGCGTGACTGTCTCTTCTCTTCCGCCGGCGTAGGCCACGTCAGCGCGCAGGGTTGGTCCATAGCGAAGCTTTGTGGGTACAGCTGTGATGGGATTGATGCCTACCGGGAGAACATTCGTACTCAAGAGCGCATTAAGCAGTGAGGATTTGCCACTGCTGACTCGGCCGAAGAAAGCCACTTCAAGGTTGTTGTCCTCGAGACGAGACGCAAGTGAGTCGATGCGGGTCCGGAATTCCACCAACCCATGACGAGTGACAAGTTGCTCAATCAACCGCAAAAGAGCGACATCGTATCCGGTCTCTTCCAGCTTACGGAGACGCGATTCCAGATTCGTGCCCAACTCCTGGCGAAGATAGCGCTGCATGCTTCCAGCCACTGAGCGAAGTTCGTGAACCACTCCGTTGAGCTCATCTACCGCATCCTCGGGCACGGCCCCGCATCCGCGCATATAGCTGGGCTTGAGTTCTTCGATCGCTATGTCGATAAAGGTAAGGTTTACTGCGATTGATCGCGTGATTGGAATCTGGGATGGCTCGGGCTTCATATGCTGCCAGTCCAAGGCTCGTAACAGCTGAGACCGAAGACGGCGAATGTGGTCTTCAATCACCCGTGCCTGTGCCGGTGTTATATCGATGACGTACTGTGGAAACGGGGAGGATGATGTAGCAGAATGGAGAGCTTGTTCTATATCGCTCAGCAGCCTGTCGATGTATCGACAAGTGACGCTCAAGCGCCGCTGCTGGGTCTCGTTCAGCTCTCCAGGGTATCGCGTTCTCACCATCTCTGGTCCTGGTTCGGGCATGACTCCTCCAAGTGACTTCAACTTCGAGGAGTCATTTGCCCAGTTGAGCGGTTTAAGGTGGACTCCAACACCCACGATTGTTTGCTATGCCTTCACTGGCTTGTGCCACCGTTCGTATACGCTGGCTCCGGCGTAACGGGCGTTGGTCCCGAGTTCGTGTTCGATCTCTAGAAAGCGGTTATACTTTGCGATGCGCTCGCCACGGCTGGTCGAGCCCGTCTTGATCTGGCCCATGCCGGCAGCCACGGCCAGGTCAGCGATGCTCGTATCATCGGTCTCGCCCGAACGATGAGAGATAACCGCGCCGTATCCGTTTTCGCGCGCAATCTGAATACATTCGAGCGTTTCCGTCAGCGTGCCGATCTGGTTCAGCTTGATCAGGATGGCGTTGGCGATACCGTCTTTGATGCCTTGGCGGAAAATTGCCGGATTAGTCACAAAGTTGTCGTCGCCGATTAACTGGATCCGGTCGCCAAGAGTTTTGGTCAACTGTTGCCACCCGGCGTGATCGTCTTCGGCGACCCCATCTTCAATGGCCCAGATCTCTGGATACCTGTCGAGCAAGTTCTTCCAGAAGTCAACCATCTGCGCCGGCGAGACTCTGCTCTTGTCCGACTTCTCGAAGAAGTAGGTGCCGTCGTCAAAAAACTCGCTTGTGGCAGGGTCCAGCACGAGGACCACGTCTTTGCCCGGCTTATAACCGGTCTTTTGGATTGCTTCAAGAATCAGTTCGATGGGCTCTTCGTTGGACGTCAACTGCGGTGCGAAGCCGCCTTCGTCCCCGACCCCAGTGTTATACCCCTTCTTGTGCAAAACGGTTTTGAGTGCGTGGAAGGTTTCGGCTGCCGCTCGCAGGCCTTCACTGTAGCTAGGCGCACCCACTGGCGAAATCATGAACTCCTGAAAGTCCACGTTGCTGTCCGCGTGGCTTCCACCGTTGAGCACGTTGAACCATGGCGCTGGAATCAGATTGGCCTTCTCGCCTCCCAGGCTGGCATAGAGCGGGAGATCGTGATCTGCTGCAGCGGCCCGTGCAACCGCGAGCGAAACGCCCAGAATCGCGTTGGCTCCAAGGCGTGCCTTGTTCGGTGTCCCGTCCAGTTCGCACAGCTTCTTGTCTAATGCCTTTTGGTCGTTGGCATCGAATCCATGAACGGTCTTCATAATCTCCCCGTTCACATGGTCTCGTGCATTCAGAACGCCCTTGCCGCCGTATCGAGCCTTGTCGCCATCGCGAAGTTCGACGGCTTCGCGCTTGCCGGTCGATGCGCCGGAAGGAACCTTAGCCGTTGCCTTCACTCCGTTCGACAGGGTTGCTGTAACCGCCAATGTTGGATTCCCGCGGGAATCGAGGATTTCGAGGGCTTCAAGTTTCGCAATTTCAGACATGATGATTACGCTTTCCCGGCCATAAGGCCGCTAGTTGTGAGTACTTCAACGAGGCATTGGTGAACGACATTAAAAATCAGCATCTGTGGAACTTGCGCTCCTGTGCTCTGCCGTTCACGTAATTTTCGATCTTCATAGCGAGCAATCCCGATCAATGAACGATCATCACCGGACAATGGGCATATCTCAGAACGCGCTCCGAATTCGAGCCCAACATCCAGCGATGAAGGATGGTATGGCTGCGCTTGCCCATGACAATGAGACTGGCCTGGATGGTGTCCGCCTTGTGGATGATTTGTTCCGCCGGATGGCCCAGAACGATATCCGTTTCGAGTTCAATTTCTTTCTGTTTGGCGCGTTCGCGGAGGGGTACGAAAATGCTCTCATAGCGCTCGCGCCCCTCATCGAGAACCGCATGGAATTCCGCGCTCTCGGCGGGTTCCGGCGGCCGGATTACTGCGATAACGAACAGTTTTGCTTTCATGTCGCCTGCCATCGACAAGGCAACATCCAAAGCGTGCTCCGCATGTGGAGACGCATCGAACGCAACAAGTATCCTTTGAATTCCTACAAAAACCGGACTTCCCATGTGCTTCACCTACCCTTCTTCTGCGGGTACTGGCCGCATGACTTCCTGCTCTGCTTTCTTGTTTGCTTGCGAGTGGGGAAGAAGATGCCGGGGAAGAAAGAACGAGTTCGCAATCACGGTCGGAATCACGGCGCTGGCGATGACTGTGCCCACGATATATGAATACTGCGCCTGCGTGATGATCTGATGATTAAGCCCAAAGAGGGCAGAGATAGTACCGAATGTGAGGCCGGTTGACATCATCAGCGTGTAGTAAGCTCCAGCCTTGCCGTCGTACTTGTGAATCCTGACTGCTGGATACACAGTGGCTGCCTTGGTCAGCGACTTGGCCAGAAACAGGACGAGCAGCGTAACGGGCGCTGCCATTAATGCCGGCACGGATACAAACGATCCTGCGCGGATGAAATAGAACGGAGTCAGCAGACCAAACGTAAGCGTACGCAGACGGCGAATCAGCGAATGGTCTTTTCCGACCGTTCCGGCCAGAACCATCCCGATCATGTATGCCGGCAGCACCGCTTCGCTGCCAGCCCAGACGGCCAGTCCACCCATGGCAAACAGGAAAAAGAGAATGTACTTGGCCTCAAGCTCTGAGACACGCCCGCCGTATTTCTTGAAGAAACGTGGCGTAAGAAAGGGCAATACCACGAAGACCACGATGGAAACCACCACGAAAATCAGCGTCCGGACGGTGAAAGGAGAGAAGATCAGCCCGAGCGCAATCACGGTTCCCAAGTCATTGATGAAGCAGGCGGCGAGAATCGCCTTGCCGTACTCCGTGACGTTGAAACCAAGTTCCAGCATTACTGCGTAGACCACGGCTACCGACGTCGTCGAGAGAGCCACGCCGCACAGCCAGCTGGGCATGATGGCCCAGTGCAATATGTAATGCGCGATCGCGGTGCATCCGAGGAATGGGCCGAAGAATCCAGCCAATCCGATGATTGACGCTTCTTTCCACTTGGTTTTGAAGATCACCGGATCGAGTTCCGCACCGGCAAGAAACGTCAGCACAATAGCCCCGGTCCCCGCCAGAAACGTGATCCATTGCGTGTTGCCGGCCAGGCCTTCCTTCGCCAAGAAGACGCCTATGACCAGTTGGGCCACTGTGCCGACTACGATTTCAGAAAGCGCCGTCGAGATCTTGAACCAGATCGCTAACAGCGTCGCAGCCAGCGCGAGACCCACCCACAGAGCACAAAGAGCCCAAGTGTTCGTCAGCAAAGCGAACTCCTAAGTTTTAGATCAGGGAACTGGCCGGGACATAACTCCGCGACAGGATTCCCTGTCAGGAGTCATCATCTGTCCGGCCTATTGGAATGGACAGCGGTTAAGGGTGAACTCCCTCACCACAACAACAGGCCAGTAGACACCTTCGGTGTTCTGATGTCAAGTTCAGGAATACTTCTTCAGGGAGATTGCCGCCCGATTTCGAACGACCCAATGAGCGTGCTCAAGGGGGGCAAAATCCCCCCAAATCACTCGAAATCAATAGACTGCCTGTGAGGAAATCGGATTCGTACTGATAATCGCCGATTTCGCTTGGAGCGATTCTCCGTCGATGGGCTAGATCTTTCATTTTTCTAGTAAATCACCGGCAAGCTGAAATTTGCGTCTGGGGTTCCCGATAAGGCTGTGCCATAACCCAT
>PLST01000557.1:0-2452 GCA_003164255.1 Acidobacteriaceae bacterium
AGAGGGGAAAACAGGACGCTTACCCTCATACCAGGCAACGGATGGGATCAGGAAGTGTTGATCCCGACCGAATTTTTGAGATCCGTCATCTTACCTGCGGTCGAACACGAAATCGGTCACATCGTTGCCGCGGCGCACTTTGGAGCGGTGATCTTTGGAATAGGAGTGGGCTTTATACCGGAGAGAAGCACGGATGGAATGTTCTTCCAAGCGATCTATGGCTGGGAAGAATGCCCTGCAGAGACTCAGTGCATCGTCAAGGCCGCGGGTCTAGCTGCCGATCTGATTTACAGAGGCCGAATCGATGACGAGGGCGCGAAAGGGGACCTCAACGACATAGAAGCCCTCTCGGGTGTGAGGTCTCTCGAACCGTATCTGAGCCACGCAGCAGAACTGTTGTTTAGCTATCGAAGTGAAATTGCGTGGGTCGCAGAACGATTACGGGCAGCTCTGACCGATGGCCAGTGGAAACGCATGATCCGTCTGCCGAATGGGCGGATGGTTGCGCTGTTCATAGATGAGGCCAAACTTCGGGAGTGTCCTTAGAATCAATCCTCGTCATTGGCCCAGTGGCCGAAACAAGGTTCCTCTTCATGCCGTTGTGCTTCAATAAGAGCAAGAGGCCATCATGGATTACGTTTATCGCTTTCGATCAATAGATGCGCTACTCGGAGAACGCGCAGAGCTTGCGAAGCAGGAAATATTCTTCGCCTCTAGGAAGCAACTGAACGATCCGGTGGAAGGGTACAAGGATCTGTTCTGGAAAGGCGACGTAATCGCATGGAAGAATTTTCTGCGCCACTACGTCCTATGTCTCATGCAGACGATCCTTCAGACGCTGGAAAACGAAGAGGGATATTTAGTCACTTCAGAGAGCCTGCCGATCCGGATGATCCCTGAAGAACTCCATCCAGAGGTTGCAAGTATCTTCCATGCCATCTGTGCGAAAATGTTTGCCGATCCAGAGTTGAGCGAACTACCTGGTCTGCTCGAAGCGAGAGTTTCCCCAATTCGCCGGAACGAGCTTCTTTCGGTACTCTTCCCGGTTCACTTCCGCCTCTTCACGTTGATCTGCACCTCGCTCCAGCCTGACGCCCCTTTCCATCCGATCGATGCCAACTTTCGCAATCGAGTGGCAATACCGCTTCGCTTGAAGGAGTCGTTTGCGGCACAGAACATGTTGGAGACGACAAATCCAAGCAATCCTGACATCGTTGAAGCGATGACGGCAAAATTCATGAACGCCATCGATCAGACAACCTTTCTTCAGGACTACAAGGGCATAAGCCAGCAGCATGGTCCGGTATGGAGGGTGATCGCTTCAACCTTCCCAAATGTGTATTTGCTGAGCCTCGAATACCTGTTGTACCGAGATTGGTACACCGCGTGTTTTGTTGCTAAACCATCCCAGGCGTCGATGTGGGGCTACTACGGTGACAGTCATCGCGGCGCCTGCCTAAAATTCAAGACCACAACCCTGCCCGAAGGGGAGCCCGCACTCCGTCTGATCCGGCAGATTGGTATTGGAGGCTCGCAGCATCCTCCCGAACGCAGCTCCCAGCCGCTTCAGCAAGTGCATTATGCCAACCGGTATCCTGAAGTGGATTTCTTCNNAAGACCTCGTGCTGCAGAAAGAGGAGTGGCGTAAGCAGTATTGGGCGACGTTCCACGCCGGCGTCACGAATAAGCTGACCGACTGGCAGCATGAGCAGGAATACCGCATCACGCTGCAGAGCAGCCTCGTGGACTTATCGAGTCCCGCGGAACGCACGCTCAAATATCTCTTCGAGGACCTGCAAGGTATCATCTTCGGCATGAACATGTTGTCGGAGGATCGTGCGGCTATCGTTCGCATCATCGCCGCAAAGTGCGCGGAAACGGGCAGAACGAATTTTGAGTTCTACCAGGCGTACTATTCCCGGCTCACTGGAAAGGTAGAAGCTGCGCTGTGGGATCTGGTGAAGTTTCACCCGGCGGAGACGGCTCCACTATCGCCACCGAAGGCTGCGTCGTAGCGCTTCGCCGGGGACAAAAGCGCGCATTACAGCAGGTTGTCGTTGACGTTAGATCAACTATTGCCAACAGCCAATGCGCATTTCCAGGATCACGTCCGACGCCCAACTACTCAATTTGAAGAGGGTAGTAGTACGATGCCTGATCCTGCTCATGGGTCGTTGAAAGAAAATACTTTCCCGGTTTGGATTTCCGCAGATCAAGATCAACAGATACCTCTTCCCGGTCGTCACTGCCGATTGAGGTTGCATTACCTTGAGCCAGCGGGTCGTTGACCGTCTGATCGCGCGTGACAGCAACCGTGTACTGACCAAGTCTGCTAAAGCGGGGGAGGATGATCTTCACCCTGACCAATGCTGCCGGCAACGACACCGATTGCAACGGACCAGGTTCGGCTGAGTTGGATGGAAGCCCCCGGAGAGTCCCGGCATTCGATAGG
>PLST01000557.1:2538-2707 GCA_003164255.1 Acidobacteriaceae bacterium
AATTCGCTGCATGATCCACTCTCGGATCCGACAGGGCAATCTGTTTGGATTGTTGGGCGACGCTTTCCAAGAACGCTTCATCAGGACAGGCACCGACAGGCGCAGCTCTCCCGTCGAGGACGCGTTCCTGATATTGCCTTGTGACCCATGCATCAAGGCGATCTTCCGC
>PLST01000421.1:0-647 GCA_003164255.1 Acidobacteriaceae bacterium
CTGACCAGCGACTCCATATGCTGCTCGCTTTTCAGGTGGCTGCGCTGCAGCACGTAAGTAAAGATGCAGACAGCCAGCACGATGCCCATGAACACAACAAACCACGTGCCGATAGACGACTGCGCAAAGGCATGGACCGAACTGACCAGTCCCGCGCGCGTCAGCAGCGTGCCCAGCAGCGTGAGCAGGAAAGTCGAGAAGATGAGCCAGACGTTCCAGCTCTTCATCATGCCTTTCTTTTCCTGCATCATCACCGAGTGCAAAAAGGCCGTGCCAGTGAGCCAGGGCATAAAGCTGGCATTCTCCACCGGGTCCCATCCCCAGTACCCGCCCCAGCCAAGCACGGCGTAGGCCCAGTGCATGCCCAGAAAGATGCCGGCGGTCAGAAACAGCCATGTCACCAGCGTCCACACGCGCGTGACCTTGATCCACTTTTCACCGGGATAGCGCATCATCAGCGCTCCCAGCGCAAAGGCAAAGGGAACTGAGAAGCCCACGTAGCCCAGGTAAAGCATGGGCGGATGAATCACCATCTCTGGGTATTGGAGCAGGGGGTTCAGTCCGTTGCCGTCGTCGGGAATAGCGCCTTTCAACAGCGCAAACGGCGGCGCGGCAAAGTTGAGCACCAGCAGGAAGAAGACCTGGAT
>PLST01000421.1:653-8145 GCA_003164255.1 Acidobacteriaceae bacterium
GCTCCATGATGTAGGTGATCGAGAAGTCGTTGGTAAACACTGACCAGATGAGCGCGAATGCCGCGGCGGTGATGGCCAGAAAACCGGCGATGCCCGCGCGGCGCGCCGTGTCAGCCAGCCGCTCGGGCGAAATCCGCGAAGGCTGCCCAACCGCGATCAGCCGCAACGCCAGAGTGCCCGCCAGCAGATTGTAAGCGGCTAAAGCCAGTGCTATGAGAAGTGCGAAGCTACCGAACGCTGCCATGATGACTCCAGAATGATTCTCGCACGCAGGCGGGAGGAAGATGGGCCTGCCAACGAGCTAATTCTCAATCCATCATAGGCCTTTCACGTGTGATTTAGCTCACACCTTAGGTGGAGGTGGAGCTAGCCAGCTTTTTGAAGCTGAAAGGGGTTTCAGGCTGTCTTTCGTTCGCTTTGCGCCATCAACTGTCCGGCCACGGCCAGCATCTCCTCCGGCTTAATGGGCCGCGACAGGAAGCGCACTCGATCGCTGGGATAGTCGCCATGGTCTGTGCTCGGATCACCCAGCACCAGGACTGGCAGCAGGGGCAGACGGGTGTGAAGCTCAGCCACAAAGGCCGGTCCGCCGATGCCGGTAAGCGAGTGTCCTGAAACCACCAGGCCGAGGTTCATGGCAAACTGGGGCTGCTCCACCAGGCACAGGGCCTCGGCCGCATCGCCGACCCGCTTTACGTCTGGAAATCTCCGCTCCAGAATCGACTTTCGCACGAACGCCTGAAGTGGGTCGCCGTCCACCAAAAGAATAATTGCCATAGCCCCCAAGCCCGCATGCCCCCCGTAAACCTCATGCATGCCGATCTGCGTGCGATCTGGTTGGTTACGATGTGCAGTTTTCCCGGGTGGTTGCCTGTTCCAGCTGAATTGGTAACTCGGCTGTTTACTCTGTTAGCACCTACGGCGGGTTATGCAAGCCGATTCATCAGGCCAACAACTCTGGAATCAGCATGTTAAGGTCTGACCACGGCCTGGGTCGTGCTCTGGAACAGGCAATCGACTACAGTGGTTTCGATTCGGCTCTTTACAGAAACGTAGATGCCAAGGGGCATTTTTCTCTCCGGGGTCCACGGCGACAATCGGGGTCCCAAGGGAGCGGTCCTTGCTTCCTGGGGTGATCGACAGGTCTTCGTCCCTGAGGTGGAAGAAAATGCCACCCGCATGAACTTCAAATCGCAGCACTTGAATCGAAACCGCTCTAGAATTGCGTCATGATTCCGAACGGCGCCATCCAGCGAGCCTTTTGGGCTTGCGCTGGATTTACACTTTTGAGCGGGCTGGTGAGCGCCGCATTTTCATTGCGTTCGCTGGGAATGTCGGGCGGCCATGAAGATGCGCTTTACGCAGCCTCGCGAAGCATTGCGCTGCCGCTGGCCACCATCGTCGCGATGGTCACGCGCTCGCGCGGCGGTGTAGCGGCAATGGCGGCCACCATGACTTTCGTCCAGTTTTTCGATGCATGGATTGGGTTCGAGATGCGCAATCCGGGCCGCGCCTTCGGACCGCTCTCCTTTGCCGTATTGAATATCGTCCTGCTGCTGTGGATGAGGGCCAACGCACCCGCCGAGTAGAAGCTCATTCCACCCGTCTAGCCAAACAGGAATTCCTTGTCGCGCAGCTCTTTGATGGTGTCGCGCAACTTGGCGGCCTTCTCGAACTCGAACTTTTTGGCAGCCTCGCGCATCGTCGTCTCGAGCTTGGCGATATAGGCGTCCAACTCGGCCTGCGTGTTGAATTCGGGCAGATCAGCCGTCTCTTCCTCGGTCACATCGCCGTATTCAGCTTTGAGAATCTGAGCTAGCCCCATGTCCATGGTGTTGATGATGGACTGGGGTGTGATGCCGTGTTCTTCGTTGTACGCTCGCTGCACCGTGCGCCTGCGGTCGGTTTCGTCCATGGCGCGGCGCATGGAGTCGGTAATGCGATCCGCGTAGAGAATAGCTCTGCCTTCAAGGTGCCGCGCGGCCCTGCCCATCGTCTGGATCAGAGATCCGGCGGAGCGCAAAAAACCTTCCTTGTCCGCGTCGAGAATCGCCACCAGCGACACTTCGGGCAGGTCGAGCCCCTCGCGTAGCAGGTTAATCCCGATCAGCACGTCGTACTCGCCCCTGCGCAGGCCCGCCAGCAGCTTTACGCGTTCCAGGGTCTCAATCTCCGAGTGCATATAGCGGCAGCGCACGCCTACCTCGGTGTAGTAGCCGGCCAGGTCCTCGGCCATGCGCTTGGTGAGCGTGGTCACCAGCACGCGTTCGTTTTTTTTTGCCCGGTCACGAATCTCGGCCAGCAGATCGTCGATCTGCCCCTTCACCGGTCTAATTTCCACCTCAGGATCAACCAGGCCGGTGGGCCGGATTACCTGCTCAACCACAATGCCCGCCGATCGAGTCAGTTCATACGGCCCCGGCGTCGCGGAAACGTAAATCGTCTGGTGAACGCGATTCTCGAACTCCTCAAATGTGAGCGGCCGGTTGTCCATGGCCGAGGGAAGCCTGAATCCGTAGTCCACAAGGTTCTGTTTGCGGCTGCGGTCCCCGTGCCACATGCCGTGTACCTGGGGAATGGTGGCGTGGCTCTCGTCAATAAACAGCAGGTAGTCGCGCGGGAAGTAGTCGAGCAGCGTAGGCGGGGCCTCGCCCGGCAGCCGTCCTGAAAAGTGGCGCGAGTAGTTCTCGATTCCATGGCAGTAGCCCATTGACTTGATCATTTCCAAGTCGAAGCGCGTCCGTTGGTGCACTCGCTGCGCTTCCACCATGCGCCCCTGCGATTCAAGCTCCGCTACCCACGTATTCAGCTCAGCCAGAATCGATTCAATCGCCTCGGCCTTGCGCTCCGGCTGCACCACGTAGTGGCTCTTGGGATAGATGGGCAGCCGCGAATACTTCTGCTTCACCGTGCCGAAAAGTGGATCGATCTGCGAAAGCGATTCGATTTCGTCGCCGAACAATTCGATACGATACGCGGTCTCATCGTAGGTGGGGAACACCTCGATCACATCGCCTCTCACCCTGAACGTGCCGCGCCGAAAGTCGTTGTCGTTGCGCTCGTAAAGAATCTCAACAAGCCTGCGCGTAATGTCCTTGCGGCTGATGCGCTGGCCTTTTTCAAGCAGCAGCAACATGCCGTAATACGCCTCAGGAGAGCCCAGGCCGTAGATGCAGCTCACCGAACTCACAATGATCGAGTCCCTGCGTTCAAACAACGAGCGTGTCGCCGACAACCGCAGCTTGTCGAGTTCCTCGTTGATGGTGGCTTCCTTCTCAATGTAGAGATCGCCGGCGGGAATATAGGCTTCAGGCTGGTAGTAGTCGTAGTAGCTCACAAAGTACTCGACCGCATTGTCAGGGAAGAACTGCTTGAACTCGTGATAAAGCTGCGCGGCCAGCGTCTTGTTGTGCGCCAGGATCAAGGCAGGCCGGTTGGACTGTTCGATCACCTTGGCCATGGTGAACGTCTTCCCGGAGCCGGTCACGCCCAGCAGCACCTGGTGCTGTTCGCCGGTGGCCAGGCCCTCCATCAGCTCGTCAATCGCGCGGGGCTGGTCGCCCTTGGGCGTGTATTGCGTCACCAATTGAAAGTCCATTGAGGGATTATACGACAAGAGCGAAGATCTGGCGAAGATTGAAATGCGTCAGAATTTGCACAGATTTCTTCGACACAACCACCCCTACATCTTTAGCATCTTCCTGAAGTAATCAGGAGGTAGTTATGTCCCGTTGGAAGTTGCTTGCTTTCACTGTTCTCGCCGTTTTAATGGTGAGTCTTGCCCCAACCGCAAAGGCCCAGGTCTCGATCGGCGTGAACCTTGGCCCGGCACCCTATTGCCCCTACGGGTACTTCGACTATGCGCCGTATGACTGCGCCCCCTATGGCTACTATGGGCCCGACTGGTTTGTCGGCGGCGTCTTCATCGGCGCAGGCCCCTGGTTCCACGGTCCACACGGCTTCTTCGGTCACGTGGATAACCGCTTCGATCCCCATCACGGCTACGTCGGCCCGCTGCCCGCCCGCAACGACCATGCGTTCGCCCATTTCCAGGGAAATGAGGCGCGCGATGGACAGGGCCATGTAGGGAATGCCGGCCACGAACCCAGCAACGAACATAGCGCCGGATATCAAGGAAAAGGGCCAGCCGGCCGAGGTCACCGCTAGAGAGCCGTCTTGTCCTCAAATCGAAGGGCTCGCGCTCAACAGGCGGGCCCTTTTTTGCGCAGATTCAAAGATTCTTGCGCTAGCGGGCCGCCAGCGCTTCGGATGAAAAGCTGTAGGCGGGCAGGACGCCCGTTTCCGCCGCCATGCGGAAGAACCCGCTCATGCCTTCAAGGCACTCGTCGTCGAGCACGTAATGAATATTTGTCGTGAGATAGTTGCGGATCGTCGCCTCGGGAATGGGAAACTTCTTTGAGCACTCGGCAACCAGCGCATCGATATTCTCCATGCCGTGGATTCGCGATTGGATGAAGTCGAAGTGCATGCTCTCATCCAAAAGGCTGCCGTGCGCAGCACCCCAGACGGCGGAGACGAAGGGAAGGCCGGTGAGCGTGCGCCATTCCCACGCCAGGTCGTGGTAGACAAGCTCTTCGCCAGTGCGTTCAAAGCGATTGGAGCGCTCTTCAAGAGCCAGCAGCGCCGGGTCGCCGATCACGATCGCCGCGTCCGCCTTTTCAAGCATTGAATCAAGATCGGCTGCATGCGGCAAAAAGGGAACTGCCGGATTGCCCCATTTGTGGAAGAGGATGCGCGCGTAGGCAACGGTGGTGCGGCTGGCGGTATCGGCGGCAACGGAGCGAATGGTTGCAAGGGGCTGATTGGCGCGCCGGACAAGCAGCAGCGAGCGCACTTTGCCTTTTGAAGCGATGGTGCAGCCGGGCAGGATGCGCAGGCCGGGCGTGGTGGCAAGCGAGGCGATGGGGATGAGGCCGATGTCAGCTGTTCCCTCAGCCAGGCGGGTGGCGCATTCCGAGGGAAACATGCGCTCGATCTTGTAGCGGAGAGCCAGCGAAGCATTGAGCGGTGGGTATTCAAAGTCCCACATCAGCGGTGCGGGATTCAGAAAATCAATAGCTGCAACGCGCACACGCGAATCTTGCACAAAGTTCACCTTCCTTAGATTACCAACTTCGGACCGCAGATTCTCACGGGGGCAGCTGCATGACGCTCGACGGTAACCCCCGAACGTGCTGGGCTTCCTTGACAGACGGACTCGTCCGCAGTAACTTGAGCGCAATTACCCTTGATTGCGCACTTGGTTTCCTGCAGCGAAGCAGGAGTGTGCAATTTTGTGACAGGATTGCGGCCACCTTGACCAGTTCATCGACGACATTGCCCCCAAATCCCGGCTCTTCCAGAGATTCCTTGCTGAGTGAGGACCGGCTTGCCTGGCTTGCGCTTGCTCTGTCGCCGGGCTTGGGTCCGAAGCGGATTCTGGATGCGATGAGGCAGCTCGATGCAGCGGCCCAGGTCTTTACTCTGCCGCTGACTGCGCTCGAAGGGCTCCGTTTTCCAGCCGAAGCCGCGCAATTCATCTTTGACGGCAAGGCGCGCGCCGCCGCTGAGGCCGAGGCCGCACGGGTTGCGGCTTTGGGAGCAAGCCTGGTGAGTTTTGGTTGTCCTGAATATCCTGAACGCCTGAAAGAGATCTACGACCCACCCCCAGTGCTCTGGGTTCGCGGGGATGCGCAATTGCTGAGCCGGCCCTCCATTGCCGTGGTGGGAACGCGCCATCCTACGCCGTACGGTTCCGGAATTGCGGAGATGCTTTCACGCGACCTGGCGGCGCGCCGGCTCCTTATCGTGAGCGGAATGGCGCGCGGTATCGACTCGTGCGCCCACCGCGGAGCGCTGGCGGCGCGCATGCCCACGGTTGCCGTCTGGGGCACAGGCATTGACGTTGTCTATCCCAAGGAAAACAAGAAGCTGGCCGAGGAGATCCTGGCCACGGGTGGGGCGATTGTGAGCGAGGTGCCGATGGGGACGTTCCCGGCCCCGCAGAATTTTCCCCGCCGCAACCGGATTTTGAGCGGTTTGAGCGTTGCCGTGCTGGTGGTAGAGGCCAGCGAGAACTCGGGAACCCGCGTGACCGCCCGGTGTGCTGCCGAGCAGAACCGGGACCTGTTCGCGGTCCCAGGCAACGTCACCAACAAGGGCTCCTGGACCCCTAACACGTTGATAAAGCAGGGTGCCAAGCTGGTGGCCACCTGGGAGGATGTGTGGGAAGATCTGCCCTCGCAGGTGCGCCTTGAGCTGGAATCGCTGGCCCCGGCCGAATCCAAATCCGAGACTACCGCATCCCTACTGCCTGACCAGGGGCTGCGGCCCCAGGAGGCGATGGTGCTTGAGGTTCTCCGCTCCGACGCCAGCCTGCAGATTGACGAGATTCTCGACATGGTTGAGACACAACTTACCTCTTCTGAGGTGTTTACGGCCATTTTTGAGCTGGAGATGGCCGGCCGCGTGCGCTGCCTGCCCGGCAAGAACTACGTGAGGACCATGTAACGGCTTGAGGAAGACGCCCAGCTGCGAGACTGGACGAAATTTTCTTTCACACCCCGAATGCCGGCTGAATGGCATTCCTCAAAAACAGCCACTAACTACGGTTTTTCAATGGTTTGCCGCGAGGGTTTGAACCCGGAAGGGACTCCTTTGCGTACTGATAAAGGAGGCATGAAGGGGACGAGATAGCTTCAGGCGAGTGGAAATGCGTCGGTATTCCATGGTAGGGTGCAAACTTTGTGGCAGCTTATTTTTCGTATCGGATCCTCAACCCCGGGTCCGGGGGCGGAACACGTGCCTATTCCGGAATGAATCGAATTTTTGAATCCGGAGTCAAACAGGGCTGACAGGGTAGATTGGGTACTGTAATAAGGATGGCAATGACGAAATCACTGGTGATCGTTGAATCGCCCGCCAAGGCAAAGACGATCGAGAAGTATCTTGGCAAAGGTTTTGAGGTGCGCGCATCGATCGGGCACATCATGGATTTGCCGAAGAACGAAATTGGCGTCGAGTTGAAGAACCGGACCTTTGAGCCGGAACTGGTTGTGTCTCCGGGCAAGGAGAAAGTGGTGGACCAGTTGAAGAAGCTGGCCGCCAAGGCAGACGAGATTTACCTGGCCCCTGACCCTGATCGCGAAGGTGAGGCGATCGCCTACCACCTGGCGCTGCAACTGGGCACCAATGCCAAAGAGCGGAAGAAAATCCGCCGCGTCACCTTCAACGAAATCACCAAGAAGGCCGTGCAGGAAGCCTTTGGCCACGCACGCGACATCGATCAAAATCTGGTGGACTCGCAGCAGACGCGCCGCGTCCTCGACAGGCTTGTCGGTTATCAGATTTCACCCTTGCTCTGGGACAAGGTCCGCCGCGGACTGTCGGCAGGGCGCGTGCAAACCGTCGCCGTCCGCCTGATAGTGGAGCGCGAACGCGAAATTGGCGCCTTCCAGCCGCTCGAGTACTGGACCCTCGATGCCATGCTGCA
>PLST01000070.1 GCA_003164255.1 Acidobacteriaceae bacterium
TCCAATCCTTGAGCTTCGCGCCTTACCGGCCACTGCGATTCTTGCGCGTCCTTCTGGGCTCATCTTCCGCTTTTGTTAGCGGGAGCGACGGTAGCCTTGGCGAGGCGTCCCGGGCCCTTCTTTGCTGCTGGCGCCCCGCCAATCGCGGCACGAGCTTGTTGTAGTCGGTCTATTTCGGCGTCGATGAGGGCANNCGTTCATATTCAGCCGCAACTTTTGAGTGTCCTCCTGACTGGATACTCTTCAATTTCATTATTAGGCGGTCAATCTCGCCGTCGAATTCAGATACCGTCATGCAGGTTTGGCTAATGTACTCGTTCCCGGTGGAGAGCTTAATCATCGTCGTCGCGACCGCGAATGAACCTGCTTCCCTTGATCCGTCCATCATCACGAGACCTGGCCGCTTTGACAGACCCATATGCTTCGGTCCGCCGAATCCACCGATGCGGGCCTGCTAGATTCATCTCCTCGATCTGATGGAAGTGTTCCAAAGTGAGCGGACCTTTTGATGTGGAGAGGATCAGACTATCTCTCACGGTGCACGCAGAATCGCACCTGCTGCAAGAGCTGCAGCTTGAGTGTAGTCTGCCCCGGGGGAAATCTCCCAGCTCGCCACGGCACTAGCCGCTCATCACAACGAAGGCAGGAGAAATTTCAAGGAAGGGAAATCATGAATACACAAGATGCGATATTCAACGGAGATCAGAACATGAGCGATAACGGGCAAGAACAAACCTTGCAGGACGAAGTATCTGGAACGCGCATCAATGCGCTTGGGACCGGGGAGTCCACGAGCCCTGCACAAATTCCTCATCATGGCTCGTGTTGCTGTATGTCCTGCTGGCCGAAAAATATGAACGCGTACCTCTAGCGAAGGCTCGCGATGACGAGACTCTCCCGTACAGGTCGCGTCAACGAAGACCAGGGCGCAGATTCAACGCTGTCGTTCCAGCTGGCCCCACTTGGAATGCAAAGCCTGGAAATTCAAACCGCGCCACAACAGAAGCAAGAAATGAGCGGCCCGTTTGAGCACAATCACCCTGACGTCTCCGTTAGCCGATCCGGCCGAGAACGACGCCGAGCACACGCGATTTCACGGCCAAGACTCGCTCTTCCTCCGCCACCCCTCCAACCCGATTCTCAGCGGCAAGGACTGGCCCTATCCGGTTAACAGCGTCTTCAACGCCGGGGTCGTTCGTCTGGACGACGGTGACACGCTGCTACTGTGTCGCGTCGAAGATCGGCGTGGCTTGTCGCACCTTTGCGCGGCCCGATCCGCGAATGGAATCGACGACTGGCGCATCGATCCGCAGCCGACGCTGGAGGCGAATCCGCGCGAATATCCCGAAGAAATCTGGGGAATAGAAGATCCGCGTATAACCTACGTGCCGGAGTTGAAGCAATATGCGGTCGTTTATACCTCCTTTGCCAGAGGGGGGCCCGGCGTGTCGCTGGCCTTGACGAAAGACTTCAAGACCTTCGAGCGCTACGGCGTCATCATGACGCCGGAAGATAAGGACGCCGCCCTGCTGCCGCGCAGAATCGGGGGTCTCTGGGCGCTGGTGCATCGCCCGACGACATCGCTCGGCGCTCATATGTGGATCTCGTACTCGCCCGACCTTAAGCACTGGGGAGGCCATCGGGTGCTGCTCGAAGCCCGCCGTGGCGGATGGTGGGACGCCAACAAGATCGGGCTTTGCTCTCCGTTCATCGAGACCGAAAAAGGCTGGCTTGCAATTTATCACGGCGTCCGCCGGACCGCTGCCGGCAGCATTTACCGTCTCGGTCTGGCTCTGTTCGACCTCAACAGGCCGGATGTATGCCTGCAACGCGGAGACTGCTGGATCTTCAGCCCGGAGGCCCCATACGAGCGGAACGGAGATGTCCCCGAGGTGGTCTTTCCTTGCGGGCAGACCATCGGGGACGACGGGGACACCATCAATCTTTACTACGGGGCCGGCGACTCCTGCATGGCGTTGGCCACTGGCAGCATTAAAACTCTCTTTTCCTGGCTCGACCACAACGCAAGCTGGGGCGACGACCCCCGTGTGCCATAGCCACCCACGTCAGCTCAATTCGCGATCTGGCAGTAGCCTGGTGAATGGAAGGGGCGCTTCACCCTTCGAGCGCGGGCTTAGAGAACTCTCATTCAGGTACGGCGCACAGGACATGCCGCTGCACGACTCAAGCCCGAACGGGCTCCGAAGATCAGTCCTCGAAAACGGTGCGTCCAGCGAAGGCTGGCATGAACAGTGGGTGCGAGTCCCACCGGGGTAAGAGTCCAAGCCCCGTAGCTTGAATAGCAGGAAGGATGGAAACTGAAAATCCTGAAGCCTATTGACGAAGCCATCTTCAAGGATGGCGAGCGAGTCACCGGGCCGTAACGCAAGTGAACCCATATGGCCTCGAAAGGACAAGCCCGAAGGCCGAGCCTCCACTTTTCTGGCGAAGGCAGCATGGAGCGTCGCAAGGACTGACGCGGCGAAACACTTCGGCGGGGTTGGTAGGGACAGCACGGTGACAAGGTCATGCTAAGCAACTGGAGAAACCCTCCTCGTCCCGTCGCGAAATCGGCGGAGCAGGGAAGCCGTATAACCGGTGACACCGGGAAGTCGGTGGACGGCGAGAG
>PLST01000272.1:0-2162 GCA_003164255.1 Acidobacteriaceae bacterium
TTGCGCCGCGCTCCCTCAAGCCGCGGCGCTGTGGCCGGCACATTGCATGACACCAAGAAAACGTGTCCAAGGACCGACGGCCTCGCGGTACTGGACGGCCATGATGCGCGCGATCTGGTGGAGATGGTTGAGGTCGTGAGCCGCCCAAGTGGCCAGCAGTTGAGACAGAGTGACCTCGCCGAACGCAGGGTGGTGGCCGCGCCGCTCTAAATCTGTTGGAGTCAGATTGAACGCGCGCAGCGCTTCGAGATTCTGTGCGCGCACCTCGGCGAAGTCATCGAGCAGCTCTGCGAGCGATTTGCCCTGCTTGAAACGCACGTAGCCGTCGCGCGGGAAGGGCGGAAACGGCTGAGTCTGTCCGGCGTGCAGAATCACATTTGCCCGCGGCATCCAGTCGTCGTGCTCGGCGTGGATGAGGTGGGCAAGGACAGTGGAGACGCTCCAGGTGCCCTCGCCTTCGTTGGTTTCGGTCCACACCGGCGGCAGGCCGCGCAGCAATGCGTCAAGAGCTGCGGGTGTGCGGGTGAGGAGAGCGATGGTGTCCTGCAGGTTGTGGTCCATGATGCCTCTCAATGTAAATGCGGAAACAATAACTTGGCGCAAATGCAACAACGGCCTGAGAATCGCTTCTCAGGCCGCTGCCGGTGAACTGTTGGGATTGGACTGGAGGCCTTCGCGCTTTCGCGAACGCCAGAGCCATGACGTGGAACCCGTTACCGGATCCTTGCAGGACTTACCTGGGAGCTGGGGCGCAAGGGCCTCAGGCCTCAGTCACCTCACGTACGATGCAACTGGAACAATCAGATTTCATAGGCTGGATCATCCTCCTTTCCCGTGTAAGCCGAAAGTACCTTGAAATCGGGAGGCGCGTCAAGGGGGCTGAAGTTAGCTAAAAGGCTGCTAGCGTCCTACCACTTCTCCAGGTTGACCTTACCGTCGCAGCACAGTACGGAATGCTTCTGGAAGTTCTGGTCGTCGCGGGTGGGGTGGTCGTTGCGGAAGTGCGCGCCACGGCTCTCAGTGCGGGCGAGGGCGGAAAGCAGAATGGCGCTTGCAACGCGGCTGAGCGAGAGCGCCTCGGCAAGGCGGCGACTGAAGTTGCCCTGATGAACGACTTCTGAGAGCAACGCCTCGCATTCAGCATGGAGACGAAGGCCGCGGCGCAGAGTTTCTTCGTCGCGCAGCAGCCCGGCGTTGGCCCACATATTGGATTGGAGCCGAACGATCAGCCCTTCGACGTGCGCTTCTTTGCTGGCCGGCAACGGCGCAGGAGCAGCTTCAGGCGCATCGAGCGGCTGGAGCGGCAAGTTGGAGGCCAGCATGGATTGTGCGGCGCGAGCACCGAAGACCAGCCCTTCCAGCAGCGAATTCGAAGCCAGGCGATTGGCGCCATGCACACCGGTGCAGGCAGCTTCTCCAGCGGCGTAAAGGCCGGGCAGCGAGGTTTGACCGGCGAGATCGGTGCGTATGCCTCCCATGACGTAGTGCGCGGCGGGGCGAACCGGGATGAGGTCGCGCGCGAGATCGAGCGCGTATGGGGCGAGGAAGGCGCTGATGCCAGGAAAGCGCTCGTGGAGGTTGACGCCCGCAACGTGTCGCATGTCGAGGTACACGGGCAGGGCGCTGCCGTCCGCGGCGATGCCTTCACGGGCGATGGCGCGGGCCACTACATCGCGCGGAGCGAGCTCAAGTAGTGGGTGGTAGCGCTCCATGAATCGCTCGCCGTGATGGTTGCGCAGAATTGCGCCTTCGCCGCGAAGCGCTTCAGACAGCAGGAAGCGAGGGGCGCCCGGAAGCGACAGCGCGGTGGGATGAAACTGGTAGAACTCCATGTCGACCAGCTCGGTGCCCGCGTTAGCAGCGAGGGCGATACCGTCGCCGGTAGCTACGGCCGGATTGGTGGTGTCAGAGTAGACTTGGCCTGCTCCACCAGAAGCGATGAGTATCGCACGGGCGGCCACGCGCTGGAGTCCGCCTTGCCGATCGTCGCGGCCTGCGCGGGCAACCGCCAGATCGGCGCCGGCGACTCGGCCAGCTTCGGTCACCAGTTTTGTGACCATGGTCCACTCGGCAAAGCGGATGCGCTTTTGCTTGCGCGCATGGGCGACGAGCGAACGGCTGATCTCGGCTCCGGTGGCATCGCCACCCGAGTGCAGGATGCG
>PLST01000272.1:2202-3398 GCA_003164255.1 Acidobacteriaceae bacterium
TGGCGACGGCGATGCCGCCCTGGGCATAGTGGGTGTTTGACTCGGAGAGCGACTCTTTGGTGACGACAAGGACTTCGCCGTGACGGGCCAACTCAACGGCGGCGCGAAGGCCGGCTACGCCAGCTCCCATGACAAGAAAATCAACTTCAACGGCCCGAGGCATCAGGCTTGAGGCTAACAGAGTAGGAGTGGGCTGTGCAGGGTGGTCCGAGAGCTGAAGTCCGCACCTGCAATTCCCCGTCTCGATTGATGCGGCCTTGGCGCGGAATGTGGTAATCTTCGGGCAATTGGCCCCCGTTGGCCGAGAGTGCGCTAATCGTTTTACCCGTCATGGAGGTTCCTTGAAAACCACATCCAGAAGACATTTTCTCAAGACCACTCTCGCGGCGGGCGCGCTTGCCGGCATGGCCCGGCTCCCGCTCATTGCGGAAACCGGCAAGGCCACCGATTGGGTGACCCTCGGCCACTCAGGAGTGAAAGTGACGCGGCTGGCTTTCGGCACAGGGACCAACAACGGCAATGTGCAGCGCAGCCTGGGCCAGGACGGCTTCAACGCCCTCGTGCGTCATGCCTACGACAGCGGCATTCGCTTCTTCGAGTCGGCCGAGGCATATCCCGGCATGCATGAGATGCTCGGCATTGCGCTCAAGGGCATTCCCCGCGAGAACTACCGCCTCATGACCAAGGTGGAGACAGGCGACGGCAAGGATCCGCAGACCAAGATCGACGACCTGCGCAGAGCCGCGCAAACCGACTACTTCGACATCATGCTGCTGCACGTGCAGNNAGATCGGCATGATCCGCATGAACCACAAGGGCGTGCACATGGATACCGAAGGCCAGAGCTGGACCGCTATCGGCAACGTGCCGGAGGTTGTGGAGCACGTGCAGCAGACCAAGGCAGCCGGCAAGGGCGTCATCAGCATGAAGCTGATCGGCGAGGGAGCGTTCACCAACCGTGACGATCGCAAGGCCGCCATGCGCTTCGCTTTCAGAAACGCCGGCATCGATTGCGCAACGGTAGGCTACAAGAACACGGCAGAAATTGACGAAGCCATCGACAACTTGAACCTGGCGCTGGGGTAAAGGCAGGGATTAGGGAATAGGGATTAGAAAGACTTCCAGATTGGGAGTCTTGCCGAAAGAAATTCCGCTTGATCAACGTTGAGAGTCATGCGTTTCAATCGAGCGGGGTT
>PLST01000186.1 GCA_003164255.1 Acidobacteriaceae bacterium
TTGTCGCCCACGGCATGGCGTCCAGATCTTCAACCTGGGGACGGTCTGCGTTGTGCTGGATCCTGCCGTCCACCTTGTAGCTGATTCCGAGGATTTCGCTCAGCGGCTTGCCCTGCGCGTACTCCACCACGGAGTAGTCAAACTCGCGCCGACATATGAAGTCCAGCGCCGAGCACTCGTTCAAGGCGCGATCAGGATCGGTGGTGACTGGCGGTCCCACAAAGGCAATGCGAATGGATGGATTCGCTTCCTTGATGGCTTCGGCAAGGCGCTGGTCGCCTGCCCATCCCACCGTGGAAGTGAACAGCACCAGGAACTCGAAGTCCTTGCAGATCTGGATGGTTTCGTCGGCGCTGACGTGGTGCGGTGGCGCATCGAGCACGCGGGAACCCTCAAGCAGGCCGGCGGGATAGGTGAGCCAGACCGGGTACCAGTAGGACTCAATTTCGCGTGTTGCGGGCCAGCGCGAGCTTGCGCCGCCGTCAAAATTCTTGAAGGAGGGTGGGTTGAGGAAAATTGTTTTCAGAGGCATAGGCATCCCTTTAATTCTAACATTCTGTCGGTTTTTGGGAGGATTTCCGCGGGTTTATCTCGCGGAAGGTGCATCCTGTTACACGCATTGATTCTCAAAGAGTTAGACGCGGCGGAACATGCTTGGGATTCAATTTCCGGCGCGGTCGAGTCTGGCCAGGGCGGCGCTTACGGCTGCTTGGCGCGCAGTTCGTTGAGCCAGTCTTCCATATGGCCCAACGACTTGAGCAGGGTCAGCCTGGTCTTGCTCAGGTCGAATCCGGCGTCCAGGGCGTCTTCAAATTTTTGACGCTCATCGATCCGCGCCAGTTGTTCGGCTTTGGGCGAGAGTTGCTGAGGGGCGCCCGGACCGGTGCCCGCGCCGTTCCCCAACTCAAGCTGCGTGAGCACGCTCTTGAGTTGAGCGTCGGCAATCTGTTGCTTGAGGCGGGCGATCTCGGCTTGCGCATCGAGCTCTCGTATGTTGCCTGTGAGGGTCGCAATCTGAATATCATTCTGGCGCTGTGCCTGTTCAGCCTCAACCTTTGAGCGCAGCGCTTCGGCCGCGGAGACTTTGGCCTTGGCGCGAACTGCGAAGTCGAAAAAGGGAAGCGAAATCTGCAGGCCGAAGCTGACGTTATTCGGAGTGAAGTTGCGGTAGTAGGTGCTATAGCTGTTCAGTTCGTTTGAATCGTAGTTATAGACGGCGCCGAATCCGATGGATGGCCGCCGCCATGCGAGGTCGTCTCCCTTAGCCTCGAATTGCTTTGACCGCGCCACTTCAGCGGCAGATTGAATGGAAGCCAGGCTTCGCGGCGTTTCATCACCGGACACTGCGGGAATCTCAGGGATGCTTCCGTGGTCCGTGAGGATGGAAGCGACCGGCAGGCCCGTGAGGATTGAGAGCTGCTTTGCAAGCGTGGTGGCCCTGGTTTCGAGATGGCGGGAGGCGAGCTTGATCTCGGCAAGTCTCAAGCGAGCCTGCAGAAAATCGAGATCCGAATCGACACCGGCTTCGGCGCGTTCCTGCTCAATCCGTACAAGGGCATCGGCGAAAGACCGTTGCTGCTGAGCGGCAGCGAGTTCGCTGTTCACCGTGTCCAGCTCAATGTAAGCGGTTGATGCGTCCAGGGCCACCTGCTCACGCGCATCCTTCAGGCCCAGGTTGGCGGCCTCAACACCGGCGCGGGCAGCTTTGGTGTATTGGCGCTGGGAATAGCTGAAAACCAGAGACTGCATGGTGGCGCTGCCGACCGAGGGCTGGCCGGTTGGAAAACCATGAGAGTAGCCGACCTGGGAGCCAATAACGAAGTTGGGGATGTAGGCATCCTGAGTCTGCGCCAGGGCTGCCTCGGCCTTCTTCACATCGGCATTTGCAAGCTGAACGACGCCGCTTTTTTCCTGTGCCAGGTCGACGATGGTGCTAAGCGACACCTGTGCCGATGCCAGCGCAGGCGTCATCGCGAGAGCCAACCCGGCAACGATCGGCATCCAGACGCTACGCGCATTGTTTCCGGTCTTCACGTTCTCAAATCCCATCAAAATTTTAATTCCAGTGCGGGTTTGTAATCATGCGCCAGCGCTAGCGCGGCTGCCCGCTCACTTTGAGCCCCTGCAATGTCGCCGAGTTGCTTCTTGAGAATTGCCAGGCGGACATGCGCCTCAAAGAGGGGCCCATCTTCGGTCTTGGAGGAACTGGCAATGTATTCCCCGAGCATTTTGGCCGCCAGCGCCGGATTGCGTTTTACGTCGATCAGCACACCGGCCCCGTCGTAGAAGGCCAGGCCGATTCCCGGATCCTTTTCTGCGGCAGTTTCGCAGCTTTGGATGGCCGAATCCAGATCTGCGAAGCGGGATCTGCGGCCATAGAAGCTGGCCAGGTTTGTCCACTCTTCGGCGGGGTGTGCTGAGGCCGCAATAGCAGCCTTGAAATCCTTCTCCGCCGTGACATAGTCTTTTTGCCCCTCGGCGATATTCGCCCGTAACAGCTGTGCCTGTTCCGGACTTACCTTGTCTAGCTGCGTGGCGATTGCCTGAGCCTTGTCAGTGCCTCCGCCGACAATCCCTGGCGCCTGTTGGTAAAAATTGCCAACATCGACGAGTGCGTTTTGGTTTTTCGGGTTCAGCTTGACGGCCGTTTCAAACTCGACCCTGGCCTGCTTGCCCAAAGAAAAGGCGGTCAGGAACGAAGCATGGCTCGCCTTCGCGCCCACAGCGCGGCCCAGCCAATCGTGATCGACGGCGTTCTGCGCATCCAACTTGACCGCCTGCTGGCACTCAGTCGCCGCTTGATCCCATACCTGCTCCGCATAATGCACGCGGCACGCGAGGTTCTGAGCATCGCCAATAGAAGCGCCGCCCTGGGGAAGCGATTGAAGCAGAGCGAGCGCCTTGTCAGCCTGGCCGGACTGGAGGGCTTGATTTATCTGGGCAAGCGTTTGGGGCACACTCTGCGCGGGCGCCGCGGCCGAGGCCACCAGCAGACCCACAGCCAGCAGCCGAGTCAGGACCAGAGACTGGCCCAGAGTCAGAGCTTGGGGGCCTGCCCCGTCGATTGACCTCACGGCGCTACCTTGATCGCAACGCCTTCCTGCAAGGGTTGTCCGTTGGTTGTTCCTGTTGCCACTTCGTCGCCGTCCACCAGGCCGCTCAGAATGGCTACCCGAGTCAGGTTCACAATGCCTGTCACAACGGGCGTTCGCACAAGTTTGTTACCCACAACCTTGAAGACGTAAGGCTGGCCGTTCTGTGAGAGCAGTGCTTCGCGCGGAATGCTCAAAGCATTCGGCTCGCTTGAGGTGGTTACCGTAACGTTTACATTGATGTC
>PLST01000348.1:0-1086 GCA_003164255.1 Acidobacteriaceae bacterium
GGCGCAGCGATTCCCATTCCTGGGCGCAGTCGGGACACTCGTCGAGGTGGGCAGCGATCTCGTGCATCTCCCGTCCGTTCAAGCATCCGTCAAGATACTCTGAAAACCTTGCCTGCATTGCGTTGCAGCCGTTCATTGCGCCTCCTCTCCAAGGGGCATTGCGAACTCTGAAAAGGCTTCGGGGCTCCGTTCTGGCCGGGGCGTCATGAGAAGGGCCTTCAAACATGCCCTGCCGCGCACCAGCCGTGACTTGACGGTGCCAATATTCACGCCTTGAATCTCAGCCACTTCCTCGTAAACAAATCCTTCCAGATCACGCAGAATCAGGGTGGTGCGGAAGGGCTCAGGAACCTGTTTGAGCGCTGCTTCAACGCGGGCCCGATTCTCAGCGTGAACCACTGCATCAAAAGGCGACTCGGCAGGGTCCACCAGGCGCTCACTCAACCGCATGCGCGTTCCCTGTTCCGATTCAGCCGGCTCCTCGTCGATGGCCACCTCCTGAAACTTGTGGCGCATCCACCAGCGGCGCTGGTTTGAGGCTTCGCGCAGCGCAATCCGGTAAATCCAGGTGCGCAGCGACGACTCCCCGTGAAAACTGTGCACGCCTTTGAAGACCTTGACGAACACTTCCTGGGTTAGGTCGGCGGCGTCGGCGCGGTCGTACACAGTGCGCGCCAGCAGCGAATAAATGGGTTGATGGAAGTGCGCGATCAACCACGCGAACGCTTCCTCCGAGCCGGCCTGGAGTTCTGCGACGAGGGCGGCTTCTTGTGATTGGAGCGTCAGCGCGCTGGCTAAATTGCCCATGGTGAGGTCCGCCTGCAATTCAGTGTCCTCCCACCTATACCGCAAGTCCAGCACTTTTGGCAGCTGCCATTTTGGTCGAGCCGGCAGATTGCCCAGTTCCGAGCTTGCGGCCACTCCCACCGGCGGCAAAAAAGCGCTGCCGGAAAACCTGCTCCTGCCAGGAGTCCGCGGGGGTTCAGAGGCATCGGCAAATCGCCGTATGTCCTGAGCCCTCTATTGTCTTAGACACCGGAACACCCCTAAAGTGTTCCCGGTCACGCTTGTAAATATCTTTGGGGC
>PLST01000348.1:1158-3017 GCA_003164255.1 Acidobacteriaceae bacterium
GGGACTGAAGCCCGTGGCGAGCGCTTCAAGCAAAAGTTCCGTGGGCCGGCCCCACAGATAGTCGACGATGAGATCGATTCCGGTCGATACTTCGGCCGAGTATGCGGTGCGGATCGCGTCATCAGAATCGGTGAGCCGGACTATCGCATCCACATCCGCTGAAGCTAGGGCATCGACGTTGCGGCCTGAGGCGATGATGCGTTTGGCGCCAAGGTGGCGGGCTACTTGAATGGCAAGCTGGCCGGCGACACCGGTTGCGCCCTGGATAAGAACCGTTTCGCCTTTCACTAGCGCGCCGCGCTCACTCAAGGTCATCCATGCGGACATTCCGGGGTTCACGATGGCGGCAGCGCGAACATCGTCAAGATCGTCAGGCAGGGGAATGCTCATGGCCATGGGAGCGGCAGCAAACTCTGCCATGGTGCCCCAGGGCTGGCGGCCAAAGACGAAGTAAACCCGGCGGCCATCGTCGAGAACGCCCACGCCATCCAATCCGGCAACGAACGGAACTTTTTCAGAACTTGAATAATGCGATCCGCTGGCGCGGGCTTTCACGATGGGGTGCAGTCCAGCCGCACGGACGTGGACCAGTGCCTCACCCTCGACAGGCGTGGGATCGGGAAACTCCTGATACTTGGGTGGCTGACCCAGAACATTCACTACGGCTGCGTGCATCGAATGATCCTCCAGGGAGCATGAGCCTCTTTGATTTTCGATGCACCATGCATCCGGCAGGGCGCATAAAATCTAGATGCGGAGAGTGTGCGCCATGTTCAGCCCTGTTGCGATCGGATTTGTGCAGAGCCCTTACAAAGAGACGTCGAAGATTCCACGCGGCCTGGGCGCGAAACATGATGCCGAAGGCGTGCTGGAGATCTTGCGCGAGTTTGCGCCGGGGCTGATGGATATTGAAGGCTTCTCTCATTTGTATGTGCTTTGGGAGTTTGACCGCGCCGATGGATACGATCTGATCGCGCATCCACCGACGGACGAAAAGCGGGAGCATGGCGTGTTTTCGACGCGGTCGCCGCGCCGGCCGAATCCGATAGCGCTGACGGTGGTGGAGTTGCTGCGCCGCGACGGGACATCGCTCTACGTGCGCGGAGTGGACATGTTGGATGGCACGCCGATTCTGGACATCAAGCCGTACCTGTCGAGTGTGCCGGAGGGGAAATTGCGGCGCGGTTGGTTGGCTGAGGCGGAAGCGCGCAAAAAACAAGGTTAAGGAATGCCGAGGATCTTGTGCGTCTGCAGGCTGAGGCGCCATTGCGGATGGGCCTTGCAGTAGCGGACTGCCAGTTCGGTGTTCGCGAGGCGGGCCGGGCCGTCCATGGGCTGCAGAAAGAAATTGCGGAACGGGAGAGCCGCGAATTTTTCCGGGTCGGCGCCCGGCTGCGGAAAGACCAGCTTCAATTCGTCGCCGGTGCGCTGAACGAATTCTGCATTGGCCTTTGGGCTGACGCAGACCCAGTCCAGGCCTTGCGGGGCGGCGATGGTGCCGTTGGTTTCTACGGCGATTTCAAAATTTACGGCGTGCAGCGCATCGATCAGAGGCGCATCGAGTTGCAGCAGGGGTTCGCCGCCTGTGCAGACGACGAAGGGCTTTCCGCTTGCGTTGGCGGGCCATTGCGCTGCGACTGCGGAGGCTAGAGCTTCGGCGGATGCGAATTTTCCTCCGCCGGGTCCGTTGGTGCCGGCAAAATCTGTATCGCAGAACTGGCAGACGGCTGTGGCGCGGTCCTGCTCGCGGCCTGTCCAGAGATTGCAGCCCGCAAAGCGGCAGAAGACGGCTGCGCGGCCTGCCTGCGCGCCTTCGCCCTGCAACGTGTAGAAAATTTCTTTGACTGCGTAAGGCATAA
>PLST01000051.1 GCA_003164255.1 Acidobacteriaceae bacterium
GCAGACTAGCCGTTTTCGACGCGCCCCTTGATATCCCGATACGCCCCCTCGATCAAGTCACGCAGAGCTGCGGCGTTCGTCGGCGTTCCCGGCCTCAGCTTCACGTGCCGCATCCGTTTGCCGGTCCCCGCCAGCAAGCCAGCAGGATCTTTGAGCGCCGCGCCGTGAAAAAATCCCACGTTCACATGCGCCGTAAAGACATTCACGTACCCGAAAGGCGCATCTCCCAGGCATGCAACAGGACACCCATCATGCACCAGTTCGCGCACTTCGTCCCCGCATTCGCGCATCACCTCAAACCACTCCCGCGCCATCGCTCCCAATTCGCCTGCACGCTCGCTCAGCCACGCGTCCACGGCGGGATCCCGCTCTTGGGCCCCGTCAAATCGCAGCAAATCGTCTCTCACCGTCGCGCCCTCTCTCCTTTTTTTCAATTTAAGCTAACCCAACAACCGTCCCAAAGCAAAGAGCGGATCTGGACTATCTCTGACCTGGGACGAAACCATGCCCACCCGGGAAGCGATGAGCTGAAAGCTGATAGCTGATAGCTGACTTCCGGCACCCGCGTTTTTCTGACCACTGATCACTGACCACTGCTTTTTCCTCCCCGCACGAAACTGTTACCCTAGAACCATGAAATTCGGGGTTCTGGTTTTTCCCGGTTCCAACTGCGATCACGACACGCAAAACGTGATCGCCGACGTCGCGCGTCAGCCTGTCACCTTTCTCTGGCACGACTCCGACGATCTCCAGGGAGTCGATGCGGTGCTCGTGCCCGGCGGCTTCGCCTATGGCGACTACCTCCGCACCGGCGCAATCGCCCGCTTCGCTCCCGTCATGGAGTCCGTGAAAAAGTTCGCCGACGCCGGTGGCCTTGTCCTCGGCATCTGCAACGGCTTTCAGATCCTCACCGAGTCCGGCCTGCTTCCCGGCGCGCTCATGCGCAACGCCGGCCTCAAGTACATCTGCAAGCAGGTGCATCTTCGCTGTGAGACATCGAACAGCCCCTTTACAAGCCTTCTCGCCAAGGGCGAAGTGCTCCAGATGCCCATCGGCCACATGGAAGGGAACTACTTCTGCGAGCCCGATGAACTTCATCGCCTCGAGTCGGAAGACCGCATCGCCTTCCGCTACTCCACGCCCGCCGGCGAACTCACGGCCGAAGCCAATCCCAACGGCTCGCTCTCGAACATCGCCGGCATTCTCAACGCAGGCAGAAATGTTCTGGGCATGATGCCCCATCCCGACCGCTCCAGCGAGCAACTGCTCGGATCTGCCGACGGTTGGAAGATCTTTGCATCCATGGTTGAAGCGCTCGCAACAAAGTGAACATCCAATTGCAGGAAAGTGGAATCTGCAAACGATGATCGACATTCACAACCATCTCATCTACGGCGTCGACGACGGATCGCCCGATTTGAAGACTTCGCTCGCCATGGCGCGTGAAGCAATGATGGACGGCATCACCCACATCGTCTGCACTCCCCATGCAAACGACGATTTCCCTTATCGCGAAGCTGTCATCCGCGAACGATTCGAAGAGTTGCGCCTGCGCCTTGACGGCATCATCGACTTGAGCCTTGGGTGCGACTTCCACATGTCGGCTGAAAACATCTTTGCGGCCTATTCCGATCCCTTCCTCTATTCCATCAATGGCCGGGGATATCTGCTCATCGAGTTTCCCAACACCGCCATCTCGCCGCAGATGTCGGATGCCCTCGACCGCCTGCTCTCGGTTGGCTACAAGCTCATCGTCACCCATCCTGAGCGCTATCCGGCCGTGCAGAACAATCCCGAGTTGCTCGCCGACTGGATGCGCAAAGGCTGTCTGGTGCAGGTGACCGCCAATGCCCTTTATGGACGATGCGGAAAGATGGCGGAAGACCTGTCAAACGAACTGCTGCATCGCCGCTGGATTCACTTCATTGCCACCGATGCGCACCGCCTCACCTGGCGTCCGCCTCATCTGAAGAGCGCCTATGAATATGTATCCAAAAGGGAGGGCGAGGAGACGGCGCGCCGCCTCACGATCGTCAACCCCTGGGCAGCCGTTGAAGGTGCTCCCTGGCCGTCGCAGCCTGAGCCGCTGGGCCTGTCGGATCATGTGCCCTTGAGGTTCAACGCGCGACGCTATAAGGACAGCTCCGCCTCCCTCGACGAAGTGGGTCCCAAATCAACCGCCAGAAGATTCTGGGATCGTCTCTTCGCGCGCTCTTAGAAGCTACGCAAGCCCCAGCCCGCCATCCACCATCAGAATCTGTCCGGTAATAAAGCTGGGCGCTGTCGCAAAGAAAAGTACGGCGCGGGCAACATCGTCCGCCGATCCGTTGCGCTGCATCGGCGTGCGGCCGGCAAAACGCTTTGCATCGTCCGCGGTGCTCTCTTCTGTTTCAATCCATCCCGGCGCAACGCAGTTCACGCTCACTTCGGGCGCAAATCCCTTGGCCATCGCCTGCGTCAGCATGTGCAGCGCAGCCTTTGACGCGCAGTAGTGCGCGTGCGTTGCCCACGCATGCGTGCCGCCCAGCGATCCGATGTTCACAATCCTGCCTTGAACCCGGCGCAGATATTTGAGAGCCTCGCGCGCCACCAGGAACGGGCCGCGCGTGTTGGTTTCAAACACTGCGTCCCATTGTTCAACGCTGATCTCATCCAGACGGCCCGTCTCAAAGATGGCTGCGTTGTTCACCAGCAGATCGATCCGGCCGAAGTGCTCGGCTGCAGATCCGACCGCCTCGCGCACTGAGGCCTCTGAGCGCACATCGCACGGGATCGCGAACGCGCGCCGTCCCAGCGCTTCAATTTCGCGCGCTGTCCGCCCGGCTTCGGCGCTTGATGTTCTGTAGGTGAGGCAAACGTCGGCTCCAGCTGCTCCCAGAGCCAATGCAATCGCGTGCCCGACGCGCCGCGCTCCCCCAGTGACCAATGCCGATTTGCCGCTCAAAGGTAGTGTGGGCATCGCTGATCGATTCACGTCGTTGGGTCACATTGTCAGGCGGAGACTTGAGTGCGCCCTGCCGCGTCCTGATGCACCTTACTGCTTCGGCTGCGTCGCGCTTCCGTCTGGAGGCGTCGAAGACGATCCACTTTTTGATCCATCAGCGGGCTTGTCCGAGCCCTTGTCCGAGC
>PLST01000615.1:0-749 GCA_003164255.1 Acidobacteriaceae bacterium
GAAGGATGAACGCCACCGGCGACAAGACCTGCGATGTGAGCCATATCGTCGATTTAGAACGCGCCAACCTTGTCTGCGATCTGGCGCATGCGGGCGAAGTCCCACAGGCGGGGATAGGCGCTTCCGCCACCGATGATGGCCTTGGGCTTTTCGCGCAGGGCGATGGCTTCGAGTTCGTCGTAGTCAATGAGCTCGGTGTCTTTGCGGACCTGGTAGAAGGTGGGCCTGTAGAGTTTGCCGCTGAAGCTGAGGCGATGACCGTGGGTGAGGTGGCCGCCATGAGCGAGATCGAGCCCGAGTATGGTGTCGCCGGTCTGGAGAACGGCCGCGTAGGCCGAGGCGTTCGCCTGTGAGCCGGAGTGGGGCTGGACGTTGACGTGGTCGCCGCCAAAGATCTGTTTGGCGCGATCGCGGGCGAGGTTTTCGACGACATCGGCGTACTCGCAACCGCCGTAGTAGCGGCGGCCGGGGTAGCCCTCAGCGTATTTATTGGTGAAGATGGAGCCAGCCGCCTCCAGCACTGCCTCAGAGACGAAATTTTCGCTGGCGATCATCTCCAGCCNNCCCTCGTGCTGGCGGAGGGTTTCGTGGTCAAGAGCGGCGGCGACTTCAGGGTCGGCCTGGGCGAGGGTGAGCGACATGCGGTCAGTCATACAGAGATTTTACGGCAAAGTTTGGGGGGTGGCCGGAGGGACCTGTGGAGGAATTGGACGACTGGAACGGGCGGGCAATTCCCGGTATTCTTGTAA
>PLST01000615.1:799-4565 GCA_003164255.1 Acidobacteriaceae bacterium
AGGCATGGCGGCGGTGTTTGTTTGGAGGATCCGCGAAGGACGGACTGCGGTGACGATCCGAAAAATCCTGATTCCGCCGCTGGGGATGGCGACCGGCTTTTGCATGTTTGTTGTTCCTGGGTTCAGGGTGCCATGGATGTGGGCCGTGCCGGCATTTTTGATTGGCGCGGTGGCGCTGGCCTATCCGCTGCTGGCTACCTCGCGGCTGGAACGCGACGGCGACGCCATTATGATGAGGCGCTCGGGCGCGTTTTTCGCGGTGGTGATTGTGCTGGCGGCGATCAGGTTTGTGGCGCACAGCTACCTGGATACCGTGATCACGGTGGAGCAAACGGCGGGGCTGTTCTTTGTGCTGGCGTTCGGGATGATTCTTCGCTGGCGGCTGAACATGTTCTTCGAGTTTCGCGCGCTGACGGCTGGCATGCCAGTGGTCAGTGGGCAGTAAAGGCGCGAGGGAAAGTTCGTTCTTTCCCACTCATCGCACGATGAAACTGTGCGATGAATGGGGCACCCGCCGATAAATCTCAAGAAAAATTCCTAAAAAAACTTTGAGTGGTCTGCTGAATATTTTCCTGTTGACATTCTACAGAGGACTGTCGCATTGTTTCTGTTGAATAACTACAGGTGAGGCCGTGGGCGAAAACAAGCCGGATGTATTGCAAGGGACGCTGGACCTAATGGTGCTGAAGACGCTGGAGAGCATGGGACCGCTGCACGGCTATGGAATTGCGCGGCGCATCGAGCAGGTGAGCGGGAATGCGCTGAGGCTGAACCAGGGAACAATTTATCCGGCACTTTTGCGGCTGGAGCAGCGGGGATGGATCAAGGCCGAGTGGGGAACGTCGGAGAGCAATCGGCGTGCCAAGTTCTATTCGCTGAGCCGGCCTGGGCGCAAGCAGATCGAAAAGGAAACGGAAAACTGGGAGCGGGTTGCGGCGACGATGGCTCGTTTTCTGGCGCCCTCGAACTAGGAGGCTCAGATGGAGCTAATACGGATTCTGGCGAGCCGTCTCAAGGCGCTGTTCGGTGGACGCAGGCTGGACGCGGAACTGGACGACGAAGTTCGGGCGCACATTGCAATGGCTGTGGAAGAGAATGTGGCACGCGGCATGTCGGCAGAGGAGGCGCGGACCGCGGCGTTGCGTGCATTTGGCGGGGTGACGCAGGTGAAGGAGCAATATCGCACCAGGCGCGGCGTTCCCTTGCTGGAGCAGGCGTGGCGGGATGTGCGGTTTGGGGTGCGGCAACTGCGCAGGGCGCCCGGATTTACGGCGACGGCGATTCTGACGCTGGCGCTGGGCATCGGCGCGGTGACATCAGTGTACAGCGTGGTGGATACGGTGCTGCTGAAGCCGATTGCTTTCCGTGACCCTGGAAGACTGGTGGTGATGCGGGAGGCGGAGGAGGAGACCGAGGCCGGAACAAGGGTGATGCCTGACAATTACCGGCACTTCATGCGCCTGATGGGAGATACGAAGACGCTTGAGGGTGCGGCGATCTTTGACGCGAATGGCGCGAGCGTGTCGCTGGGCAGCGACCATCCTCGTATAGTGGGCGCGGTGACGGCCTCACCGAGTTTTTTCAGAGTGCTTGGCGTCCAGCCGATACTTGGGCGTGATTTTGTGGACAGCGATGCCAACGAGGGCGCCGCACGAGTGGTGCTGTTGAGCTATGAAGGCTGGCAAAGCTTCTTTCAGGGAGATCCCCGGGTTGTAGGCCGGACGCTGATGAATGGCGGGCAACCAGCGACAGTAATTGGCGTGCTGCCAGCGGGCGTGCGCTTTCCTGATATTTCGATAGCTCCGAGCCTCGTAACGCAGAGCAGCCTGGGCGCGCGGGAGGATGTGATTTTTGAGGCGCTGCGGCCGAACAAGTTCGATCTGAGCGCCGACAACAGCAATTTTAATTACAGAGCGATTGCACGGCTGAAGCCCGACGTGACGTTGGCGCGGGCGCAGGGAGAACTTGAGGGCCTGCAGAATGCGTACTCGCAATCGGCACATCTGCCAATTCGATTGGGAGCGCGGTTGACACCGCTGAATGCCGACGTAACGTCAGGCATCAGCGGGGCGTTATGGCTGATGTTTGCCGCAGTGGGCGGAGTGCTGCTGATTGCATGCGTGAACCTTGCGAACCTGCAACTGGTGCGGGCGGTGACCGCCGAGCGTGAGACGGCGGTTCGGGCGGCACTGGGAGCGAGCAAGAGCCAGCTGGTGATGGCCCGGCTCGCCGAAAGCTTGATTGTGGCAATAGCCGGAGGAGTGGGGGGTGTTGCCTTTGCGGTTGCAGGCATAAGAATCTTTGTCGCGATCGCGCCGGGCAACATACCGCGGCTGAATGAGGTGCGCTTGAGCCTGCCGGTGCTGCTTTTTGCGATGGCGCTCTCGGTTGCAGCAGCGATCGTGTTCGGAATCCTACCGGCGCTTCGCTCGATCGGCGTACAACCCCAGAGGGCGTTGCAGAGAAATTCTTCGCGTACGGCGAGCGCGCGGGACGGCGGCGGCACACGAAGCTTGCTGGTGGGCGCACAGGTTGCCTGCACGGTGGTTTTGCTAATTGTGACATCGCTGGTGCTGCGCAGCTTCTCGCACCTTCTGCACCAGGAACGCGGGTTCGACACAAGCCATTTGACGCTGGCGCAGGTTGATTTGTTCTCACCGCAATATGGTGATAATTCTCTCAAAGTAGAGGCGACCAAGCAGGCTTTTGTGGATCGAACTCTAACGGCGCTCGGGCAGCTGCCGGGTGTGCAGCAAGTGGCGATTTCGAGCGCGATGCCGATGACGGGCGAAACATGGATCGACGAGTTGAGCCGGCCGGATCATCCGATACGGGAGGCGCAAAAGCCGATGGTGAATGTTCGCTTTGTGAGCGAGGATTACCTGAAGACGATGCAGATTCCGCTGTTGGCGGGACGCAATTTTGCTGACAGCGACCGAGCCAATCCAAGAGTGGCGCTGATTTCTGAAGGAACGGCGCGTGCGGGATTTAACGGCGAGAATCCGGTGGGACGAAAGCTCGAGTCCATTATTCCCGACGGCCAGCAGCCGGTTACCGTGATTGGCGTGGTGGCAGACACGCGCATCAACGGTTTGAAGAATACGGCATTGATGGTTTACGTTCCCTACTGGGCATTTGCGCCGTGGACGCCCTTGATTCTAGTTCGCAGTACACAGGCGAGCGACGCGTTGATTCCGGAGATGCGCAAGACAATCTGGAACATCGACCCCACGGTGGCAATTCCCGAACTGAAATCGATGGACGAACAAGTGGATGAGTCGGTGGCGACCGATCGATTTCAGACGGTGGTGTTGACGAGCTTTGGTGGCGCGGCGTTGCTGCTGGCGCTGCTAGGCGTTTATGGAGTGATGGCCTATTCGGTTTCACTTCGCCAGCAGGAGTTCGGGATTCGCATTGCGCTGGGCTCAGGCAAGGCTGCGCTGATAAAGCTGGTGCTGGTTCAGGCGGCGACTCCGGTGCTGCTTGGCGCGGGCGTGGGACTTGCGGCGGCCTTGCTGGCGGTGCGCTGGGTCCAGAGTCTGCTGTTCCAGACGCCGGTTCTGGACCCAGTGTCGATTGGCGGCAGCCTGCTGGTGCTGCTGGCGGCCGCAACCCTCGCAGCGACAATTCCGGCAAGGCGCGCGTCATCCGTGGACCCGATGCAAACGCTGAGGATGGAATAGGCGCGCGAAAGAGCGGAAAACTTTAGTGTTATGGCGCAGGTTACTATCTGCATTGAATTTGCTGGACTTAGAAGCTGCCGCCC
>PLST01000615.1:4646-7871 GCA_003164255.1 Acidobacteriaceae bacterium
CCCAAGTGGCCGTGGGCGAGAGCTACCAGGTAGGCAAGGGCGTGCCGAAGGATTTGCAGCAGGCGGCGGCATGGTACCAGAAAGCCGCAGACAAGAAGGACATTGCCGGCGAGTTGCATTTGGCGGCGCTTTATCGCGATGGGGGCAAGGGCTTTGCACGCGACATGGCACAGGCTGCGGAGTGGTACCGGAGGGCGGCGGACCAGGGTGAGGTGGAAGCGCAGGCAACGATGGGCACGCTCTACTCCATGGGCCAGGGCGTTCAAGTGAATTACGTGGAAGCCTACTACTGGCTGGACCTTGCGGCTGCAGTCAAGGGTCCCAAGCAGGAGATGTATGCGGCTCACCGGCAGATGATGGGCGAACACATCACGGTGGATGAATTGGACAGTGCACAAGAGCGCGCTGCGGCTTGGAAGGCTGCTCATCCGCGCTGACGAAGCTGCGTTGAGGGCGGTCGGGCTGATTGCGTGAATGCCCGGGTAACGGTAGCGACGCGCCGATGGCCACAATCGACTCTTAATACGGAATTGAGCGGGAAGGGACTGCGCCCACTTGGCCTGTGCCTTGCAGGTGGCGTGTTCGCTATTCTAGGTTGCATGCTGAGGCGGTGGATGGTGCGTGGGGCGGGAATTGCCGGCTTTCTGCTGGCTGGTTTTGTTGGGGCGAGCATTTCTGCTTTGGCGCAGGCGGACGCTGTGACGCTGAGGCCGGCGGTGGTGGAGGCGGGTTCGCCGGTGCTGATCCGCGTGGATGCGCCTGCCACGGCGACGATTGACGGCGAATGGATGGGGCGCAGGATTGAGTTCTTTCATGGGCAGGGCTGGCTGGCGCTGGCCGGCGTGGATGTGGCGAGCGCGCTAGGGCCTTCAAAGTTAAAGATCACCGTGAAGGCGAATGGCGTGGCACAGGATTTGAGCCGCACGGTTGAGATCCATGAGGCGCACTACAAGACCGAGTCGCTCACGGTGGCGGAAGGGTTTGTGGAACCGAAGGAAAACGCACTGGCGCGGATCAAGGCGGAAAGCGAATTGAAGGCGCGGGTGTTTGGTGCAAGCGCGCAGGAGCGGCTGTGGGACGGTGATTTTCGTGTGCCGGTTGTATCAACGCCGACAGACAGCTTTGGCGAACGGCGGATGTTCAATGGCAAGCTGGCNNACGAGGGCAACTGCGTGGTGATCGATCACGGGTTGGGTTTGTTTACGCTGTCGATGCACCTGAGCCGAATCAGCGTGCACGAAGGACAGCACGTGGCAAAGGGCCAGTTGCTGGGGCTGAGCGGCGCAACGGGACGCGTGACCGGACCGCATCTGCACTGGGCTGTGCGGTGGGAGGGAGCCTATCTGGATCCGGCTAAACTGCTGCGGATGGATCTGAGCGGAGTTCGCTAGCGGGTGACGGTCTCTTCTTCGGGCTGAGAGGGAGAGTGGACCGGCTGTTGGAGGCCTGCAGCCTTCTCATCGCGGAGGGCTTTGTAGGCGCGGTAGACAAACCAGCCCATGTACCAGCCATCGATGAATTTGTACGGGGTTTCGCCGGTGGTGTAATGGCCGCACGGCAGCACGCGCGGCTCAAAGTTGAGACCATACTTGCGGAAGGCGTCGACGACCTGGAGCGAGTACTCGCGGGGGAAGGTGAGATCGTAATCGGCGTAGACGAGCAGGACTTTCTTCTGCGGCCCACCGGATTCGGCTCCGGCAAATTTTGGATAGTAGTAGCAGGGACTGACGGCGGCCCATAGTTCGCGGACGCGGTCCTGGGTGAGACCGGCTTCGTCGAGAGCCTGCTTGACGTGGCGGGTGCTTTGACCGGCCCAGGTGACATCTCCGAAGGCCGTTGAGGCGTGGTTGAAAGCGTTGACGCGGATGCGCGGATCGTGGGCGCTGGCCAGATAGGCGTAGCAGGAACCGAGGCTTGTGCCGAGAACGCCGAAATGCTCGTAGCCCTGCTCCTCAAGCCAGTCAAGACAACAGCGAATATCGACGACGGCCTGGCGGCATGCCATGAGCGTGCGCCCAATGTTGGCGCTGACGGAGTAGTCAGAGCGCTCAAGCTCAGCGGGACGGCGAATGTCGTGATAGGGCATGGAGAGGCGCAAGGCCGAGATGCCCATCCGATTGAAGATGGTGCAGAGCGAGTTGTGACTGAATCCGTCAGAGTTCCACTGGGGAAGGACCACGATGGCTTGCTTGGGCCGGGCGGGATCTTTGTGGGCCGGGGCGGGGTACCAGCGAGCGTTGACCAGATCGTTCTCAGGGTAGGGCGTGCTCTCATGCGATGTGAAGCGGAGGAATTGGGCCGGGGCGAGCTTGCCCTCTTCAGCCTGGCGGCGGATTTCGGCTTCCTTGGCTAGCGTTTCCGGGCGGACATTGGTGGGAAAGAGCTCGGGATGGCGTTCTTCCAAGCGGAAGTCAGTGGGGCGCCGGTAGCTGAAGAACTGGTTGCTATGGCGGATGAGGAGCTGATTGATGCGGACCATGGCAGCTTCAGCCGCGGCGGGGTCGCGCTCTACTTCAGGGGCGGGGATGGCGGAAGCGAGGCCATGACTCTCAAGAAAGGGAGCGATCCACTCAAAACCCCACTCGAGGGGGCGGACAACCCGATTTTCGTCGCGCGTGGTGAGACGCGTCTCCCACTCGTACATCCAGCGCGCATACCATTCTTTGATCATCGATATACATCGATTTTATCAGTGCTGGATGATTGCCGGGATGTGATGGACGATATGCGGAGTCAGGCGGCTTTTCGGCTGCGGCGGGCGGAGAATTGGCCGACTGCGAACCAAACTCCGCTCAAGAGCGTAAGGAGGGCGATGATTCCCTGCGAGATGACGCAGTAGAGACACCAGACCTCGAGAACGTCGCGTTCGACGTGGGAGAGATAGAGAGCAAAGGCGAGGGCGGCGAGGCTGGCGACGACCAGAAGAAGGCGCTTGTGCGTGAGGGCAAGAATTGCCAGAAGAAGATAGCCGGCGATACCGATGGCGGCGACGGGAATGTGAAAGAAGACAGCGTAGGAGCTGTGATTGACGATGCCGCAGTCCCAGCGCTCGTTGATGGAGCAGGGCTGCGTGGCTGTGGAGTAGTGCACCTGAAGAGCGAGGGAGGAAACGGCGACGCCGGCGAAGGCCAGCAGGGCAAGGAGAATGCGCATAGGGTGAATGTCTCTCAAGGGCGATGATATAACGACGCCGCACGGGGTAGGATGAACGCATGAGACCGACGC
>PLST01000364.1 GCA_003164255.1 Acidobacteriaceae bacterium
CGACTCCGTGCTGACCCTCGGCAACAACCGCGACGAATTCACCAAAGACAACACTGAAGTCATCGACCTAGGGGCCTTTGACCCTGCCTGGGCCATGGACCGCCTGCATGAACACTACTTCTGGCTGCGCCACCGGAAACAGCCTTTTGACGCAAATTGGGAGAAGGTAAAGTACTGGTTCTGAGCGTTCAAATCGCCTGATCTCAAGTCGTGGTGCTCCAGCCCTGCATTTCCCATAGGATGCGGGTGCCCCAGGAGTCTGCCTGCGGCGCTTCGCCGCTACAACTTTCGTGTGACCCCAAGCCAGACAACGGTCATTGACGCTGATCGTGGACGCAAACCATAGTGAATGTAGTCTTCAGAATTTCCCGAGTGCTTCGGGGCCTGATCTTCACCGGGGGGATTGACCGATGTCCTTGATCTTTGCGCAGCTGCAAATGGCGGAACTGGAGCGGCACGAACGGCAGGCGGGCAGAACTCAGTTCTTCTTTGAGCCCGAGGCTTTGGCCGTCGATTCCGACGAGTTTTCAGCCCTTGAGGATCGTGTCATCCGCGCCGTGGAGCTTGTGAAACGGGAGCGGAATGACCGCGCGACCGCCGAAAAACGCGCCCTGCAGGCGGAATCGGAACTGAACATCCAGCTGCCCCGCGTTGAAGCGCTCGAACGGGAAATTCACGGCTTCAAAAACGCCGGTGAACTCGGACATCAGCGCATTGAACAATTGCTGAGCCAACTCGACGCCGTCCTGGGCTGAGCTGGCAGGCTGCACCGGAAGAACCCCGCAAATCCCAGCCCTCTCAAACGGCCCAAATCGGCCGTAATCGCTCTATGCCGTGCCCCAATCGCGCAACGGGTCTGAGCCTTGGTCCCAGGGTGTATCCACATATACCGGCGGCATTTCGAACCGCGCCTCTGGCGTGTGACTGCTATCCTTAGGTATCCCAACCACAAGGTCAGGGGCGCAAACTTTAGAGCAGTTTTGAGCTACCAGGGCGGGACTTATTTGGTAGTCTCCATTGTGCTAGCCTGCAAAGGCAGGATTCCTTAATGATTGAACTGACCAACGTCACCAGGAGCTACGGGGCCGACCGGGCTGTTCGGGCTCTGAAGGACATCAATTTACATGTGGGACGTGCCGAGAGAGTGGCCGTCATGGGCCCCTCGGGTTCAGGCAAATCCACGCTCCTCAATCTGATTTGCGGGCTCGACGAGCCTACCACCGGTTCAGTAAAAGTGGATGGCGTTGAACTTTCGGGACTCACCGACGACGCGCGCACCCGCTTGCGCCGCGAAAAAATCGGCATGATCTTTCAAACCTTCAATCTTTTGTCCACCCTCTCGGCGCTGGAGAACGTGGCCCTGCCGCTGCGCCTGCAGGGACTCTCGAAAAAAGAGGCGGAAGGCACNNCCGCTGCTGCTCGGCGATGAGCCTACGGGCAATCTTGACTCGGCCACCGGCGATGAAATCCTCACCCTTCTTGACGATCTGCAGCAGGAGTACCAGAGCACCCTGCTCATGGTCACCCATAACGCCGAAGCGGCCAGCTATTGCAATCGGATCATTACCCTTCACGATGGCCAGATCGTGCAGGACGTGCTCTCCGGCAGCGCCGCCGCCAGAGTGAAATGATGATTCCAGCGCTCTGGCAGATCGCCTCGCGCCAGTGGCGCACGCATCGTCTGCGGGTCGCCATGACCACCCTGGGCATCGCTCTCGGCGTTGCCGTATTTTTCGCCATCCGCACCGCAAACTCCGCCCTGCTTGAGTCCCTCACCCTCGCCGTGGAGCGCCTCGCCGGCAAGTCCACGCTTGAAGTCACTGCAGGCGAAGCTGGCTTCCCCGAGCAAACCCTCGACGTGGTGCGCGCAACTGCCGGCGTGCAGTTGGCCGAGCCCGTCATCGAAGTTATCGTCCACACTGCCCTTCAGGACGAGGGAAACATTCTCATTCTCGGCGTCGATACCACAGGCGATCAGCAGTTGCGCCAGTATGATTTTGACAAGTCGGCGACCCAGGTTGCCGACCCGCTCACGTACCTCGCCGAGCCGCACGCCATTCTGCTTTCGCGCTCCTTCGCCGATCGCCACGGATTGCAAATCGGCAGCCATCTGCCCATCTTCACCCCGAACGGTAAAACAGATTTCGTGGTTGAAGGCATCTTTCAGCCCACCGGCGTTGGCGAGGTGTTTGGCGGCAACATCGCCGTCATGGACATCTACTCCGCGCAGGTCGTCTTCAATCGCGGCCACAACTTCGATCGCATCGATCTGATGAATGCCCCGGCTGTTCCCGTGGATGAAGTGCAGCGCCGGTTGCGTGCGCAGCTTCCCGCGGGAATCGATGTCATCCGGCCTGAGATGAAAGGCGAGGCGCTCGAAAACGCCGTCACCGCCATGCGCCTGGGCATGATGATCACCAGCTTTATTGCCCTGCTGGTCGGCGTCTATATCATCTTCAACTCGTTCACCATTGCCGTGAACCAGCGCTGGAAAGAGATCGGCATCCTGCGCGCGATCGGCGTCGAGCGGGGAAATATCAATGCCATGTTCCTTGGAGAAGCTCTCTGCATGGGCGTGGTTGGCTCCATCGTTGGCATCATCGCCGGTTTCTATATAGCGGCCGTCGCCAACAAGATGATGGGATCCATCGCGGCGTCAGTCTACGGCATCGTTTCAATTGCCGTGGCGCCGAAAATCCATTGGGGAATGGTTCTCACGTCAGTCGGGCTGGGCATTGCCGCCTCGCTTGGAGGCGCATGGATACCGGCCCGCGCCGCTTCCTACCTCGACCCGATTCTTGCCCTTCACAATATTGAATCGCGCCAGAAGGAGTCTGCGCTCGGATGGGGTCGGGCTTTTCTCGGCGCCGCGCTGCTCGGCATCAGCATCCTCCTCATTCAGTACTCCCCCCTCGGCGTGGGCATGGATTTTCAATTCTCCTATGCCGCGTTGCAGCTTATCGGCCTGACCATGCTGCTGCCCTTGCTCGTCCATTGGGCAGCGCGCGCGCTCAGGCCTGCAATGGACCGCGTGGGCGGCTCTGAAGGCGCTCTGGCGGTCGATGCCATGATCCAGTCCCCTCGCCGCAGCGCTGCAACGGTCGGCGCTTTGATGGTGGGCCTCATGTTCGTCTACTCAACCGCCGCCTATATTCAGAGCTACAAGCACATGATCGCGCGCTGGACCGACCAGATGTTGAATGCCGATCTTTTTGTCGCGACCTCGACATTGCTGCGGTCCACTTCCTATCACTTCAGCGAGGACCTGGGAAATCGCATTGCGGCGATGCCTGAAGTGGCGCGCATCGAAAACGTTCGCTTCACCGTCATTCCTTACCGCGGAGACACTTCTGCCTTGAGCGGAGCTGACATGGCAGGCTTCCTGGCGCGCTCCTCCAGTGCCGTCATCGGCGGCAACCGCAGAATGCAGGTCGACCTGCTGCCCCAGGGCAAGGGCGTGCTTGTCTCAAGGAACTTTGCAACCCGCTGGGGCAACAAGGTGGGCGACGTGGTGCATATCGATACGCCCACTGGCCCGCTCGATCTGCCCATCCTCGGCTTGATTGAGGATTACCGGTCGGATAAGGGAACAATCTTCATCGATCGGTCCCTCTACAAGCGTTATTGGAAAGACGACGCCGTGGATTTTATCGACGTCACCCTCAAGCCCGCTCAGGATCCAATCGCGGTCAAGCGCAAGATTGAGCAGTTGACCGCCGGATCTGAGCACGCCATCGTATACACCAACGTCGAATTCAGAGACTGGATCGGATCACTCGTAGACAAATTTTTCCTGCTGAATTACATGCAGCTTGTGGTCGCCGTCATTGTTGCCGTGGTGGGCATTGCCAATACACTGATCATCTCGGTGGCTGAGAGGCGGCGTGAGTTTGGTATTATTCGCGCCATCGGCGGTTACCAGGCGCAGATTCGAAAGATGGTGCTGCTTGAGGCATTTTCCATCTCCGTCGTCGGCGTGATTGTGGGCGTGGTCGGCGCTTTGTTCAACATCCAGTTTCTCTCGCGCACAGTTTCCACCGTCCTGGCCGGCTACGATGTCCCCTTTTACTTTCCTTGGCTTCTCATCCTGGAGTCGTTCCCGGCCGTGGTTGCCGTAGCCTTGCTGGCCGGCTGGATTCCAGCGCGCCACGCCATGAAGACCCCGGTGATTGAGGCAATCGGCTACGAATAGAATTNNCGCCGCATTTCTCACAGGTCGCGGAAGACCCTAGGCCCATGACATCTTCCTCAACCAATCCGCGCAACTTTCGCAACGACATCGTCTTTGCCTTTGCTCTGGCCCTTGTTTGCTATCTCGCGTGGTTCGTCCGCGATGTTCTGATGTTGCTCTATGTGAGTGCGCTTTTTGCCGTGGTGCTCACTCCGCTGGTGCGATCTACCTCGAGAATCCACATTCGTAACTGGAGACCATTCAAAGGCACGGCAATCCTGGTTCTTCTCCTGTTACTCGCTGGAGCGTTCATAGCGTTTGGCTACCTTGCCTTGCCGCCAGTCATCCGCGATCTGCAAACATTCGGCCAGGAGGCGCCGGCACGCTTACCTGGAATTCTGGATAAGCTCAAGCGCATTCCCTTTCTTGAACGCTTGAACGATACCGCGATCAGCGGCAAGGTACAGGACCTGGCGAGTAATGCAGCCAGCTACTTGCTCGCGTCCATCAAGGATTGGGTGGGAATCCTTTTCAACGTCATCATGGGATTCATCCTTACGGTGTACTTTATTCTCGAAGGCGATCAGGCCTATGGCTGGTTTCTTTCCTTTTTTCCGCCCGCAGGCCGCGATCGGCTCGATCAGGCTCTTCGGCGCGCGGAGCTCCGCATGGGCAAATGGCTGCTCGGCCAGGCGAGCCTCATGCTCGTTCTCGGCATCAGCAGCACCATCGTCTTTCTGGCCTTGCATGTTCGCTACGCGTATGCGCTGGGCGTTATGGCCGGAGCCTTGAACATCATTCCCGTAATCGGCGC
>PLST01000539.1 GCA_003164255.1 Acidobacteriaceae bacterium
GGGGCACCCGCGATTCCGGTAAGGCAGGGGTCAGAGATCAGGGGTCAGAAAAGCAGGTTATAGGTAGCAGGGAATAGAGGAAGGGGCTGGGGTTCTGGGGCGGTTTAGATGATATTTGGGTCATTCTGGCAAAAGCGGTCAATTTTGACCAGTCAACGTCGCTCAAACCGTGTACGATTGGCAGAACATCCCGGGGGGCAATTTTACGCGGGTGAGTCCGAGGCCTGCGATTTTTTTGGAGATAAGTCCTTCAACTGGTTCGCCCGGACTAATTTGGACGCTTGTTGTAACGGTTTCAGGGTCAAGTTGCCATAGCTGTAAGTGAACGGTGGCTTATTACGCTGCGAAGCCACTCCGATTTGTTATCCCGCGTTACGGCAACCCTGGAATTGCTGTGAGGCCAACCGTACCTGCACGAGGAAAGGTTGGATCGTTGAGCGTTCATCTGGTTAATCCAAGCGACAATTCATTTGGGACGGCGGTGATTACACCGCGATGGCTGTTTGTGCTGGCGGCAGCAACGCCACAAATTGCAGGCGATCCGATCCTGGTGGATGAGTCACTGGAACAGATTGTGCCGGAGTCGATTCAGCCCGGGGATATTGTGGGCATCAGCGTGCACACTGGCAATGCGCTTCGCGGGTATGCAGTGGGGCGGATGGCACACGCGCGGGGGGCGTGGGTGGTGTATGGCGGCATTCACGCGACGCTGTTTCCTGATGAGGTGTTTGAACAGGGCGAAGCGAACGCGGTAGTGACCGGCGACGGCGATATTGCGTGGGGCAAGGTGGTGACGGACTGCCTGGCCGGGAAACCAGAACGCGTTTACGCAGGCGGACGGATTGAGGGCAGCGAGTTTCTGGCGGCGCGCTGGGATTTGATGAATCCCGAAAAGTATATGTGGGCATCGGTGCAGACGATTCGCGGTTGTCCGAAGCACTGCTCGTTCTGCTCTGTCTGGCGTACTGACGGACAGAAGCCGCGGCAGAGGCGGTTCCAGAGCGTGGTGGACGAGATTATTGCGCTGCGCAGGCTGGGGTTCCGGTTTATTGCGCTGGCGGATGACAACTTTTACCCGGTCACGTTTACGGATCTGCGGCTGGCGCGGGAACAGAACAACACTGCCAAAGTGGAAGAGTTGACGGCGATTCGCGCGGAGCGGTTCGCGCTGATGGAAGAGCTGGCCAAGCTGCCCAGGGACATGGTGTTCTACACGCAGATGACGATGGAGGCGGGCGAGGACGGCGAATACCTTGACGCGATGAAGCGGGCCAACATTAAAGGCGCGCTGGTGGGCGTGGAGGCCGTGACTCCCGAGGGTCTGAAGGCGGTTTACAAGGACTGGAACTATTCTGGCGAGGCGCTGGCGAAACAGTTGCAGACGTTCAAGGCGCATGGAGTGCATGTGCTTGGCTCGTTTATCTTCGGGCTGCCTACGGACAGGCCGGCGACCTTCGATGCCACCGTGAATATGGCGATTAAGGCAGGCGTGACGTTTGCGCAGTTCGTAATGATGACGCCTTTTCCGGGAACGGTGGACTTTGGGCGTTGGGAGAAGGAGCAGTCTGTGAATCCCACCATGGTGGGCGATGTGCCGATCACGCGCTACTGGCTCATCCCGACCGAGGTAAGGCCCAAGATGTTTACGCCGCATCCTACCATGAGCTCGGACGAGATCAGGGAGCGGACGCAGAAGGTGTGGGACCGGTTCTATAACTGGAGCNNGGCAGATGTATGCGGGGACGGGGATCTCGACCGACAGCGCGCGGCGGAAGAAGTCGAAGCGCTGGGCGCGGTGGACGGCGGCGCAGTGCAAGAAGCTGTTCCGGGCCAAGCCGATGCCGGAACTGGAAGGGCCGCAGTGGGATTTGGGTTTGCCGGCGCTTGGGCATGTGGCTCTTGTTCCAGGCGATCGCGGAGCGTTCGTGGTGCTGCCGGAGAACCAGGCTGGGGATTAGAAACCAGCTTCTAGCTACTAGCTTCTAGCTTCTAGCTTTTCTCTTCGAATTGCCGTGGCTTCGCGGGATTTTGCCTTGTGCATTCCCAGGTTCCCAAATGCGAGGGACCTGGGGCACCCCGGCTTTTGTTCAACAATTCGTGACGGCAATTAGTGCCCCAGGTCCGGGAGTTTGGATTTGGGGCGCTTCGCATTTTGGGCCCGGGGCTAAAGCCCGGTTCATGTTGGCATTCGATTCAGGGGCCTCGACCCACGTTGTGGGTACCCCGCCGCAGCTCCCTCCGCTAATAAAAACCGCATCGGCCTGTTTCATTCTCTGCGGGTCGGCAATGCCGGTGGGAGACTGACAATTGTCGCAGCCGCGATCGGAGTTACCTGCGATTGGCGTGGCGGATTTCGGCGGATTGACGCAAGGACTGACCAGATATACTTGAGCGCAACACCACCTTGCATTGCATGGTCGATGGATCTGAGGAGGAGTCATGCGTCCTTTCGTTTTCATCCTTTCCATTTCTGCCCTTGCTGTATCCTGCTTATCCTCGGCGGCGCAGGAACAGGCAGCGCCCGAAGCCCCCCCGTCCCCATCTAGTGCCGTCAGCGGCCACGTCATCTGCGGCGACACTGGCCTTCCGGCGCGTTTTGCCGCCGTGCAATTGATCCCCGAAAAGCCTAAGCGAACCGCCCCCGTCATCGACATGGCGAACGTGAAGGACGTAAACGATATGGCGAAAGCCCTGGCAAAGAGCATGTCCCAGGCGCAGAAGGGCACAGGGCTCACCGCCATCAGCGCGATCGACGGCAGCTTTGAGATGCCCAAGGTTCCGGCGGGAACCTATTACGTTGTGGCCCAGCTCAACGGCTATCTTTCGCCGCTCTCGGCGCTCTCGGCAGAAGACAGGTTTGGTGATGGAACTGAAGCTGTGAAGCATATCCAAGCCCAGGCCGAGAAGGTCGTGGTGCAAGGTGCTCCCGTGCGTGTGGATATACGCCTGGAGCGCGGCGGCTCGATCAGCGGCGTGATTCGGTACGACGACGGGAGCCCGGCAGCCGGCGTGACGCCCGTCCTGCTGGTGATGCAGGAGGATGGCAAATGGAAGCAGACCTCCGTTCCCGGCACAACGCTCTCGACCGCTGCCGACGATGACCGGGGCCATT
>PLST01000021.1 GCA_003164255.1 Acidobacteriaceae bacterium
CGGCGCGCGCAAGCTGCAAGTGATTTTGCCCCTGGGCGGCGGGCTGGGCAAGAAAGCCGGTCTGGGCGATGTGGTGACGGCGGCGGTGAAAGAAGCCTCCCCGGACGGCACAGTGAAAAAGGGCAAAGTTGTGAAGGCGGTAATCGTCCGCACCCGCAAGGAGCATCGGCGGCGCGACGGCACGTATATCCGCTTTGACGAGAACGCGGCGGTGGTGATCGACGACGCGCATGAGCCGGTGGGCACCCGCGTTTTTGGACCGGTGGCCCGGGAATTGCGCGAGAAGAAGTTTCTGAAGATTGTTTCGCTGGCCCCTGAAGTGGTGTAGCAGCTAGCAGCGAACAGCTGGGAGCTGACAGTCGAGAAGCTAGGAACTGACAACTGCGAGCTGTTTTTTGGAGAACAAATGCCGAGTTTGAACATTCATCGCAACGATACGGTCAAGGTGCTCACGGGCGCCGATCGCGGCAAGACGGGCCGCGTGCTGCGCGCCTTCCCGGATGACGGCACGGTGCTGGTAGAGCACGTGCGGGTGGTCAAGAAGACGGTTTCAAGCAAGACCGGACAGCGGACCAAGGGCGGCATCGCGGAGCATGAGTCGCCCATCAACATTTCAAACGTGGCGCTGGTGTGCCCCAACTGCGGCACAGCGCGCGTGGGCACCAAGATCACGGGCGACAGCAGGATGCGCATTTGCAAGAAGTGCGGGCAGGAACTGCCCACCAAGAAGTAGAGGCAGCTTCCAGCTCATTCGTCGGCAAGCAGGACGGATTGGCTGGGGCAGAAGAAGAGAGCTGGAAGCTAGCAGCTAGAAGCTAATAGCTGCTTTTGAAAACCCTTCCGCAACGGTAAACGGGCCGCTTCAGGCGATCCAATCCGGACCCCGGAAGAAAGAGAGCGAAGCAACATGGCAGCAAGACTGAAAGAGAAGTACTTCAAAGAAATCAAGCCGGCGCTGAAGAAGGAACTGGGCATCGAGAATTCGATGGCGGTGCCGGAGCTGGAAAAGATCGTGATCAACATGGGCCTGGGCGAGGCTACGCAGAACACCAAGCTGCTTGACCCGCTGGTGGGTGATCTGGCGGCGATCGCTGGGCAGAAGCCGGTGACCACCAAGGCCAAGAAGTCGATTGCGGCCTTCAAGGTGCGTGCGGGCATGTCGATTGGGGCCATGGTCACGCTGCGCTCTGACAAGGCTTATGAGTTTCTTGACCGCCTGATTTCAACGGCGCTGCCCCGTGTACGCGACTTTCGCGGCGTGTCGACAAAGAGTTTTGACGGGCGGGGCAACTACACGCTCGGGCTGCGCGACCAGCTGATCTTTCCTGAGATCGACTACTCGAAGGTGGAGAAGCTGAAGGGCATGAACATCACCATTGTGACCACGGCCAAGGACGACAACCAGGCGAGGGCGTTGCTGAAGCACTTCGGAATGCCTTTCAGGCAAGGCGCGTGAGGACGGGATAAGAGGATTATGGCAACTACTGCAAAAAGGGTGAAGGACGCGCGGAAGCCGAAGTTCAGCTGCCGCAAGCACAACCGGTGCCAACTGTGCGGACGGCCGCGCGGATTTCTGCGCAAGTTTGGTATTTGCCGCTTGTGTTTCCGCGGATTGGCGCTCAAGGGCGAGATTCCCGGCGTCGTCAAGTCGAGCTGGTAGTAACGCAGTTATCAGTGAACAGTTGTCGGTCGTCGGAGTGCAACCTGACGGCGGGCAGAGGAACTTCAAGAACTGTGCACTGATCACTGATCACTGTAGTACGCATTTCCGCTGGTTCCCGCCGCGGCGGGCGAACGGGGAATGAAGGAGAAGGAATGAGTCTGACCGACCCAGTAGCAGATTTTCTGGCGCGGATCCGGAATGCGATCCGGGCGCGCCACCAGAAGCTGGATGTGCCGGCTTCAAAGCTGAAGACCGAGATTGCCCGCATTCTTAAGGAAGAGGGCTACATTTCGAACTACAAGACCCAGGAAGAAGAAGGCAAGCTGGTTCTGCGCGTGTATCTCAAGTACGGCGGCCAGGAAGCAGCCATCCGCGATTTGGCACGCATCTCGCGTCCCGGCTGCCGCGTATACATCGGCCACGACGAGATCAAGCGTGTGCAGGGCGGTCTCGGCATCTCGATCATGACTACGCCCAAGGGTGTGATGACGGGCCGCCAGGCGCGCCGCGAAGGCGTGGGCGGCGAGTTGCTCTGCGAAGTGTGGTAACGACAGCTGACGGTGGACGGCTGACAGTTATCAGCGAAGAGCTGAAACGATTAGCTGTCAGCTAGCAACTGTGAGCTGCTTTTCGGGCTGCAGTGGAACGAAGGGGCGACGTGCTCCGTCGGGACTCGCAAGCCAATGAAGGATTGAATCGATGTCGCGAATTGGAAAAAAGCCGATCCCGCTGCCGGCGGGCGTGAAGTATAAGGTCGAGGGCAATACGGTTCTGGTGGAAGGGCCCAAGGGCAAGGTTTCGGCGCTGATCGCCGAGGGCATTGAGCTTGAAGTCAAGGACGGAACCCTCCACGTGAACCGCGCAGATGACAAGTACTCTGCGGTGCACGGGCTGACCCGCGCGCTGGTATTCAACGCCGTACAAGGCGTGACCAAGGGCTGGACGCGCGAGCTGGATATTGTGGGCATCGGCTACCGCGCGGAGTTGAAAGGCAAGGGCACGGTGGTGTTTACGCTAGGTTATTCGCACCCCATCGAGTTTCCGTTGCCTTCGGGAATTGACGTGGCCGTCGATCCCAAGCAGACGCACCTGACCATCACCGGCATCGACCGGCAGAAGGTGGGCCAGGTGGCTGCGGATATGCGTTCGTTGCGCAAGCCGGANNGGCAAGACGGGCGCGAAGTAAGCGCAGCTGACAGCAGGCAGTTGCCAGTTGCTTGGCTGTGCGCTGTCAACTGACATCTGAATTCACCGAACGGGACCGCAGGGCGGTTCCGCTGATAGGAAGAGAGAGACCATGATTACGCAGACCAAGAGAAA
>PLST01000529.1:0-6800 GCA_003164255.1 Acidobacteriaceae bacterium
CTAACTGCGAATTTGGCTGACAAAGAGCGGCTTGGATCGTGCGCAGAGGCAGTTACGGAGCAGTTTCAAATCGGCGGAGTTGATGCTCGCTGATTTGAAGTTCGCGTTGGCGCCGCGCATGCGATCTGGCGCGCGCAGACGATCTGTGGAGCGCCCGCGCGTAGATACCCGCTCATCGATCCGCCGCGCAGTCGCGTTGTACCATGTCCCGGAGAGGTAAAAACAATTTGCGATTCTACCGGTTCCACGTTCGGCCCCTTGACTCCGTCCTGAGGGTCCGCGTTGGGAGATACATTCGTCATCCATGGGTCCCGTCTGTTCTTCTGCTGTCGGCGTCTTGCGCCTTGCTCGCTCTCCTGCTGCGCATCGCTCCAACCACGGTCATCGCGGCCGGCCAGCAGGGGCAGGCAGCAGGCGGAGAAATGACCAACGCCGGCCCGCAGGCAGCCGTCTTCGATAGTCAGCACCGCCCCATAACGGCAGGTGGTTTCGTAAAGACGGGTCCGGTTGTGTTCATCGACGCAACCGAAAAGGCCGGCCTCTCAAAGTGGCGGAATGTAACCGGTACGCCGGATAAACGAGTGATCATTGAAGCGAAAGGCTCCGGCGTCTGCCTGCTTGATTACGATAACGACGGCTGGCTCGATATCTATCTTGTGAACGGCTCGACGCCAGACGCTCTGGCGGGGAAGGCCCCTTCACCTCATGCGGCCCTCTTCCATAACAATCATGACGGCACGTTCACCGACGTCACCGCGAGCGCAGGTGTAGCGAACGACCGATGGGGAACCGGCTGCGTTGTCGGCGATTACGACAACGACGGCTGGCCCGATCTCTACGTGACCAACGTCGGCGCCAGTCGGCTCTACCGCAACAATCACGATCACACGTTTACCGATGTCGCGGTGCAGGCCGGTGTGGCCCTCGACGAAGGTTCGGCCGACGTGGCGATTGACCACACCGGCGCCACCTTCGGGGACTACGACGGAGACGGCAAGCTCGATCTGTTTGTGGCCGGCTATATCGATCTCGACCTGAAAAACGCTCCGCTCTCCGGCTCCAACTCCGCTGGTTACGACTTCTGCCAGTATCGCGGAGTAAAGGTCATGTGCGGCCCGCGCGGACTTCAGGGTGCGCACGACCACCTCTTCCACAGCAACGGCGATGGAACCTTTACCGATGTCAGCAAGAAGTTGGGCGTGGACGGGCCCAATGGTTATTACGGTCTCGATGCGCTGTTTGCCGATGTCAACAACGATGGCAAGCCGGACATCCTGGTGGCCAACGATTCCACGCCGAACTATTTGTATATCAACCAGGGAAACGGCGCCTTCAAGGACCAAAGTTACGAAACCGGATTCGCGCTCAACGGAGATGGACGCGAGGCGGCCAATATGGGACTCGCCGTGGGAGACTACGAGAACAACGGACATCTCTCAGTGGTGAGCACAACCTTCTCAGATGATTACCCCATATTCTTCCGGAACGATGGCAAAGGAGCCTTCACCGATGTCAGTTATCAGGCCGGAGTTGCCGAGTCAGCCATCCCTTTTGTGAAATTTGGCGATGGATTCCTCGACTACGACAACGACGGATGGAAGGATCTTTTCATTGTCAACGGCCACGTCTATCCGCAGGTCGATCTGCATCCGGAGTGGGGACAAAGCTATGCCCAACGCGCGCTGCTCTATCACAACCTCGGCAATGGCAAATTCGACCTTGTGCCTGCGGTCGAGGGAACAGGACTGGCGATGGTCACCGTCGGTCGTGGCGCAGCTTTTGGTGACCTCTTCAACGACGGCAAAATAGACGTGGTCATCAGCAGCATGGACGGGGCCCCGGTGCTCTTGCGCAACGTCAATCCCGACCACCATCACTGGGTCGAGATGAAGCTCATCGGCGGACCTAAGAGCCCACGCGACGCGGTCGGCGCATCGGTCTACCTGACAGCAAACCGGATGCGTCAGCGAGGAGACGTCTTGAGCGGCGGGAGCTACCTTTCCTCAAACGATTTTCGCGTCCACTTCGGCCTGGGCGACGCCAGCGATGCCGGCACCGCCGAGATTCACTGGCCCTCTGGCAGTAAAGAGATCCTGAAGCTGCCGGCGGTGGACCGCATCTATACCATCACCGAAGGCAAAGGCATTACCGGCGCGATGTGCGAAGGCAAGCCCTGCGGCCCGTCTCGTTGAATTCGCCTGATGCACAGTGAACGCTAGGCTCCGGCGCGCACTTGCACTATAAGTTTGGCAGAAGCGAAACGGCGAGCTATTATACGTTGACGTTAGCGTTACCGATAAGTGAAGTTCTGAAGGAGATTTGGCAATGATCGGTCGAGTTGGATTCTTTCTAGTGTTGGCAGGATTGCTGTTGCCGGCATGCGTAGTGTGCACGGCACAAGACAAGGTGAAGTATGAGCCGACGCTTGCGTCGCTTGACAGTCATCCGCTGCCACAGTGGTATGCGGGAGCGAAGCTGGGAATTTTCATCCATTGGGGACTGTACTCGGTGCCAGGCTGGGCGCCGCTCTCCCATCCCGATCACGACTTTACAAGCGCGGACTACATCAAATACAACCCCTATGCCGAGTGGTACCTCAACGTCATGCGCGTTCCGGGCTCACCCACGCAGGCTTATCAACGAGAGCACTACGGGGCCAATTTCAGCTACTACGACTTTGCTCCCATCTTCAACCGCGAGTCGAAGAAGTGGAANNACGACGAAGCACCACGAAGGCTTCACGCTCTGGCCGAGCACGACGGTGAATCCAAATCCTTCAATTCCTCAAAATGAGCGCCACGCGGAGCGGGACATTGTCGGCGACCTGACCACCGCAGTACGCAAAGATGGATTGAAGATGGGGCTCTATTACTCCGGCGGGTACGACTGGACCTTCAACTCCGGCCCCATCGAAACCGCGCAGGACTATCTTGAAGTCAGGCCGGAATCGCAGGCCTACGGAGACTACGCCTTCGCGCAGATTCATGAGCTGATTGATCGTTATCACCCGGCGGTCCTGTGGAACGACATCGACTGGCCGAAAACAGGCCGGCCCATGCAGGTTGAAGCCGACTACTACAATGCTGTGCCGGATGGAGTCGTAGACGATCGGCTGGGAATCAAGCATGCCGACTTTGTTTCGCCGGAGTATCAGAACGTCGAGAAGATAAGTGAGAAGAAGTGGGAGGAGTGCCGCGGTCTGGGGCGGTCGTTTGGCTATAACCGCGCCGAAGGTGAAGCGGAAACCATCGCTCCGGCCGCTCTGATCGCCATGTTGGTTGACATTGTCAGCAAGAACGGTAACCTGCTGCTGGACGTTGGGCCGGAAGCCGATGGAACCATTCCTCCGGTGCAGATGGAGCGTTTGAAGGCGTTGGGAGCCTGGCTCAAGCAGAATGGCGATGCCATCTACGACACAACCCCGTGGGAGCGCGCCGTGGGCAAGACTGCCGAAGGCGATGATTTGCGTTTCACACGCAAAGGGAGTGATCTATACGCGACGATCCTCGGTGCTCCAAAAGCGCGGACGGCGACGATTGTGGGTGTGGCCGCGCGGCCGGGCATGCAGGTGACCGTTTTGGGCGAGGTCAAACCGCTGGAGACGAAGGCCGCAGACGGTAACCTCCAGGTGACGCTGCCGGAGCATCTGCCCGGCAACTACGCTTATGTGCTCAAACTGGCCGATTACGCGCGGTAAGTCGGATCGGCGGCGTTTGAGTAAACGAGTAACTTAACAAACCGTCGCTGGCTCCCGTGCAGAAACAACGGGAAGCGCGGAACACCAGCAGAGCGGTAAAGGCTTTGCGGTTAGTGCCTCAGGAACCAGACTACCCTTTAGTCTGGTTCCTGAGACCGAGATGCTCCAGTCACCCAAAATCAAAACGGGCGCCCGTCAGAAGGTCGCGCTTCCACCTCCAAAGGGTGGATGCCCCTTCACGTTCGGATCGTAGGCGTGGAGCGCGGCCAGTTTTTCCTTGGGCACGAATTCATCCCATGCCATGATGGGGTCTGGAACGGGCAGCGTGTGCGCTGTCTCAAAGTGGAGGGTCACAATCTGCTGGGGCTGGACGGGAATTGTGTACGCTCCTGAGCCGGAGAGCTTGGATTTGTGCCTGCCTGTGAGGTCGGTGATGTAGGCCGGGCCGTGGGGAACGGACAGCTTGATGGTTGCGATTCCCGCGATGCCGAGTGTTTCAGCAAAACGCAGTTCTATGTGGTCCCCTTCCCTGCGCATGGCCTCCACGATGATGTTGTCGGAGGTTTCAAGGAACGCCTCGCTCGGACTGATCGAGACCTTGTCGAGCAGGACAGGAGGTTGGTTATACTCCCAGGCGATGTGAGGAATGCGGGCCTGCTTCCAGGGAGTTGCATGGGGCACCAACGCATAGCTGAAGACGTGCCTGCCTTTCCCGCTGGTCCATGGGTTGTCGAACTTGTGGTACTGGTCTTCGGCATTGAGCAGGTAGATCAAGGGCGTGTTGCCATTGATTTCGCGGCCAGTGAGGCCACGATCCAGGAGTGCCACACCGCCTCCACCGGCGAGTTCAAAGTCCATCCAGCGCACAGCTGGAACGATGCCTTTGTTCCAGCCGGGTAGTTCGGGATTGGGACGCGCCCACCCACTATGCGCAAAGCCATAGGGAATGCCGCGCCGAACTTCGACGACATCCTCCGCGAGGGGAAACTCGGCTATCACAACCGAGTAATCGGGGATGTCGTTGAGTTCGGTCTCGAAGTCGATGCGCGGATAGTCATGGTAGAACCGCACGCGGCGGATCAACGAGCCACCACCCCAGAAAGTACTGACCGCCTCGACGCTGATCGAAACGGGTCCGCGTTCAATCCTGACCTGGGAATCGTGGTCGCTTGATGAGTCGAGTTTCACTCGGCGGGGGCGTGGGGCCATGAAGTCGCCTGGGTTCTTCTCCTCCTTGGCGGGCCGCTCGGCCACGATAACGTTCGCTGGTTCACGCAGCAGTTCGCGGCCTGAAGGCTTGAGGCGGAGGCTCGAGAGCGCTCCGGTCTTTGGATTGATCTGTGCGACGTAGTTTGCCGTTTCGATTGGAGCGGAGGTATCGACCGTTTGCGGCTGAGAGGGCGCAGCGTCGGAGAGTTTGCGGCCCCCGATGCTGAAAGCAGGCAGTCCTGGAATGCAAAGCACGCAGCCATTTGGCAGAGCCTCGCAAGGCAAGTGTTCCAGGCTCTTTCCGGCGGGGAGTTCGAGGACGACCGGGTCCGAGCGCCTCCAGTTAAGCGGATTGAAGAGTCCGACGGCTGCGCCCTCGTGCAGCAGGGCGCGAGCCGCTTCATCAAGGACGCGGGTGGTGGTGGCGCTCACCCAGTCAAAACGGTCGCGCACATCCCAGGAGCTCTCACTCACAAAGACCATCCCTCCTGCCGAACCCCAGAGAGTATTTCGATCCATGTTGAGGCACATGAGGGTCCACGCGCTGTTTGTGTCTTTAACCGGGTAGCTGTATTTGCCGCGGAGACTGGCGATTGTGGAGAGGATCTCGGCTGCCTGAAGCGCCTGCTCGCTGGTGCGGTAGCGCGTCTTTACCTCGGGGTTCTCGATCCAGAATGCGTCGAAGTCGTAGGCGGTGCCCGCGTGAGTAGTGGGAATCTGAATCTTCCCCGACTCAATACCGGGGAGCACGGCATCGACGTACTGGCTGAGCGTGGAAAAGCGGATGCGGCTCTCGGAATCAAGAGCCTTCCATTGATTCAGGAGTTGAGACGGATAATCTTTTACATCCGGAGCGCAGGAGTAATCGTCACCACCACCGAGGACCAGGACTGGCGCTCCAGGCGGGATGAATCCTTCTTTCCAACCGAAGAACATGTCAAGCGCATGAAGTTGCTGCACCGTGAGCGGAGTCTTGCTGGAGAAGATGGGCTCAGCCTCGCTGTAGTGGCCCGGGCTCAGAGTGAGAATCTTTGAACCATCGGGCGAAACCGACCAGTAGATGGTTTTGCCGGTGGGATTCTTGCGGGTATAGACCATGGCATCCAGCCCGAGCCCCGCGGAAATCTGCGGCATCTGCTCATGGGTCCCGCAAACATCGATTGTCCACGCATAGCGAGGCTGAAGTCCAAAGACTTGCTGATACCAGCGCAAGCCCAGAACGCCCATACGCACAAGTGCTTCTCCCCCAGAGAGGTTGATCGTGGGCTCAAGAAACATGGCGTTCACCAGCTCAACGCGCTTCTCGCGAACGCGGGCCTTCAGGTCCTCAAAGCGCTCTGGACGAAAGTTCTTGATGGCGATAATGTTGTTGATCTCTGACAGGACGAACGCGTAGTTTGAGTCCGTATCAACGCGGTCAAGATGGGTCAGATAGCTGTTGGCGCAATAAACGCGCTCGTGTGAGAACGTGGTAAGCCAACCGCAGCTTGCTGGATGGAAATTGGGCACGATGTAGACGTCGCGCTTTGATTCAGCTGCGGCTGCGCTGACCGGGCCGGCCACCCCTGTGCCGGCCGCGGCCGCCAGCAGACCGATAAAATGGCGCCTGCTGAGCGCTTGGTCATTGTTGCCTAAATCCGCAGGACCGCACGGAGCCTGGGGTTGAGAGGGACTGGGTCGGCGCATTGGTTCCTTTCTGTCGCCGCCATAGATCACGCAGACGGCCTCGCTTGACATTCGGTTGAGCGTCGGATGAAGTATATACGCCAGCCGGCGAGGGCGGCTGCCAGTAGAGTTTTTGAAGCCCGAAACACTCGCGGCCGGGAGTAGCTGCGATCCAGCCCCGCAAGCTGCTGCCGCAGGATTACTTTTTCCGATAGAAGTCAGAACAAGA
>PLST01000529.1:6879-7728 GCA_003164255.1 Acidobacteriaceae bacterium
AATCGTTCTGGATCATGCAGGCATTCTGGTGCTGGCTTGTTCTCCCCATCGCCGGCGCCCTCATCACCATTCCTCATCTTCGGCTTGTCTTGGCCCAAGCCCCCTCCGACAGGATGTTGTTCGCGTTTCTGATGGGAATCGCTTACGGCATCGGTGGTACTGCATTCAACATCTCAATCCGCTATATCGGGTTTTCGCTCACCTACTCAATTGCGGTCGGCCTCTCCAGTATTCTCGGCACAATCGTTCCACCCCTCGTCCGCGGACAAGTTGCAGCAATCGTCGGGCGTCCCGGTTCTGCATGGGTGCTGGCCGGGATAGCCGCGGGCGCGCTGGGGATTGCGATCTGCGGCGTTGCCGGGCGGCTGAAGGAGCGCGACCTCGATGCGGTCGCTGGAGAACGCGGTGAGTTTTCGCTCATCAAAGGGCTCGCGTTATCTCTGGTCGCCGGGATCTTTTCAGCTGTCTATGGCCTGGCGCTGGAGGTCGCTGCCCCGGTGGCCGATGTGGCGGAGCGTTTGGGAGCGGGCGTTTGGAAAGGCAATGTGTCCTACATATTTGTTAATTCCGGCGCCTTCCTCACGGCCGCCGTATTCAGCCTCTATCTCGCCAGGAAAAACCATTCGATCGGCGAACTGGTAGCGCTTCCCGCTGAGGCCGGCACGCGGCGTGTCACGCAGAATCACCTGCTCGCCTTGATGACCGGAACTCTCTGGTATGGACAGTTCTTTTTCTATAATCTCGGGCACGTACACCTGGGTCAGCAATATGAGTTCTGCAGCTGGGCAATTCACATGATCATGCTGGTCCTGTTCAGTAATCTGCTGGCCATCCTGTTCAGGGAATGGA
>PLST01000587.1 GCA_003164255.1 Acidobacteriaceae bacterium
ATAGTATCCCCAGTCCGCCCCCACTTGCGGTCATCGAATTAAAACGATCTTGCTTGCCCGCAGTAATAACTGGAAAAATTTTTCCTACCAACGTGAACACGTTGTCAGACACTTCTTCCGGCGAAATTTGCTTGAATAATTGATCAAACGTTATCTCTTTGACAATAACGTAATTTGTTTTTCTCATTTTCTTCTGTTACCTCAGATTGTTGTACTTCAGGATCTGCCATTTGGGTATAAGAGGCTGCGGAAAAAGGCATGTGTGGCCGGGCGAGGTTAGCAGGGGCAGAAGCCCGACGCCTATTTTGCGGCCTTTTCGGCACGAGTAAACTCGTGCCCTGATACAAATCTCACCCTCGGAATTGTTCCGCATCCTGATAAGCCAGATAGTTTCGGTTAGTCCAATTACTGTAGGAGCTAACTGCTCGCTCAGCTCATGTATTGGTTTCTACAGCGTGCGCTTGAACAGCGGCGTTGCGATCAGTAGCGTGCCGATGCCAAAGGAAAACAAGAACAGCAGGTCGTATTGAATGGCGACAAATCCGCCATCTTTGAGCAGGACGGCTTTGAAGCCATGGACGCAATAAGTGAAGGGGTCGATGACGGAGATGGCTTGAAGCCAGGGTGGAAATGCGGCGATGGGATACATGCCTCCCGAGGGATAGAGGAGAAGAGTATTGAGAACGCCAAACATGGCGCGGGGAACCAGTGGATCGTTGACGCGAACCATCATCAGAAACATCATGCCGTTGAACGCGATGGAGCCGGCAACGATCAGGCAAAAAAGCTCTGCGAGGGCCTCAGGATGAAAGATCACTCCGAGACCTGCCATAAGGGACCCGATGACTGTGATGCAGATGCCGGCCAGAACGGCCTTCATCGCGCCCGCGATGTTCATGCCAAAGACCAACTCAAACTTGGTAATGGGAGTGACAAGATAGCCCTCATGTACTCCCCGGGCCTTGTCGTCGATGTATAACANNCCGCCGCCGATCATGACCGAGATGTACATGGCCAGGGCGATGGTGAGTGGGAGCAGAAACTTCATGTAGTTGACGTACGGATACAGCTCCACGATCTCGAGAGCGATGGAGTTAGCCAGACGCGGCTGAATCACCGGCGCCGTGAGAGCGGTGACGAGGGACTGCATCTCGGCCTCAAGGGAGCCGGACATAAACTGGTCTGAGTTATCCACAACCAGGCCGAGCTCGGGCGCGTCCTGTGCGTAAACACGGCGGGAGTATTGCGCCGGGATGATAATAGCGGCGTCGATCTTGCCGGTACGGACATCTTCCCGTGCCTGAACTTCGTCGTTGTAGTCGATCGTTCTAAATGTCTTGATGTTGGCGGCGATGGAGGCAAAGGCTTCGCGGAGCCTGACGGATTCAGGGCCGTGATCGTAGTCGACGACGGCCACCTTGGCGCCCACGATCTTGCCGCCAAAAGCGTTGCCCATGATGATGAGCTGCATAATCGGCATCATCAGCGACATGATCATCAGCGTTGGCGAGCGGAAGAACTTGCGCATCTCGCGCTCGATAATGGCGAACATTCGGTTCATGGCTGTACTCCGGGCCGCGGCGGCATCGTAAACACCGGTTTGACCTGTTCATCGCGCAGCTGGCGCCCGGTGTAGTGGATGAACACATCGTCGAGAGTGGTGTTTTGCACGCTGAGAGAGGTGAGCGTTTCGCCCAGCGAGGCCGCCAGCTCCACCAGTTGCATGGTGGTTTTGGAACCGGAGGAAGTGAGCACGCGATAGAAGCCGGCGCTCTCCGCCTGCACGCTGGTGACTCCGTCAAGGCCTTCGAGCCGCTTCTGCCACGATTCGGTCTCGCGATCGAAGTGCACTTCGACCACATTGGCGCCGGGAACGCTGTGCTTCAACTCGATGGGAGAGCCGAGCGCCACCAGGTTGCCGTGATCCACAATGGCGATGCGGTCGCAGAGCTTGTCGGCTTCTTCCATGTAGTGGGTGGTCAGCAGCATGGTGAGGTGGCGTGTTTTTCTCAGGTTATCGAGCATCTCCCAGACGGCGATACGCGAGACCGGATCGAGGCCGGTGGTGGGCTCGTCGAGGAAGAAGATCCTGGGGTTGTGAACCAGTCCACGGGCAATCTCAAGCCGGCGGCGCATTCCGCCGGAGAGCGTCTTGGTCTGCGCGCCGCGCCACTTGGTCAGGTCGACCGCTTCGAGCACATCGTTGATGTTTTTGATCCGCTCCGCGCGAGGCACGCTATAGAGCTTGGCGTAGATGCTGAGGTTCTCTTCAACGGTGAGATCGGGATCGCTGGTCATGGCCTGCGGGATGACGCCGATGACGCGGCGGACCGCATCGGGCTCCTTCTCCACGTCATGGCCGGCAACGATCGCTCTGCCGCTGGTGATGGGGATGAGCGTCGTCATCATGCGGATGAGCGTGCTCTTGCCGGCGCCGTTGGGTCCCAGAAGGCCGAAGATCTCGCCATTGGCCACCGAAAAGCTGACGCCCTTGACCGCCTCAAACGTACCGTAGCGCTTGACGNNGTGGCGAAGTCAGCTTCCGCGGCCTTGTTGATGACCTTGCCGTAGATGGTTTTGCCACTGGGCATCACGACACGGAGGATGTCGCCCACCCTGACCGCATCGCCCTGCGTCTCCGGCAGGGGAGCGTAAACCCACGTTTGCGTCAGGTCCATGATGGTGACAATGGGCGCGCCCATGGCCACCACCTCGCCCTGGCGCGCGGCCCACACATTCACGCGGCCGCCGATGGGCGCAAGTACCTCGGCATAGCTCTTCTCAATGCGCGCCTGTTGGGCCAGGGCGCGGGCATTGGCTACATCGGAGCGCGTGGAGTCGACCGTCTGCGCGGAGACCTTGGCGAGCAGTTCATGNNTCGCGCGATTGCGCGCTCATGATGCCTTGCTGGGCCAGCGCAACTGTGCGGCTGGTATCGGCCTGCTGATGGTCGTAATTGGCCTTTGCCTGCTCAAGCGTGGCCTGCGCGGCGCGTACTGCGGCTTCCGCGCTGACAGTGGCGCTGGTGGTTTCGCCCTGGTTTTGTTTTTCGGTTTCAACGGATCCGGACAACTTGGAACTCTGGCTTGCGGCCGCGGCTTCAGCGGCCTGGAGCGCGGCTTCGAGGTCGTCGCTNNACCGTGACGAAGTAGAAAATCAACGACCCGATCGTCAACAGGGCCAGAATCATGAAAACTCGATTGCGTGCGCTCACTTGCCCTTCACCTCAAATTTCCTGAACTTGAATTCGCCACTCGCGGGCATGGGCGAGCTGGCCAGCACCCGCGCCGCTACCTCCGCGCCATGCTGCCTGTCGGTAAAAATAGCCATGCCCAGATACTCCATTGCCGCCTTGCGGCGGAACTCCATCGCGCTGCGTTCCAGCAGATTCGTACCAGTCATCATCCCCATCGTCGGAGCCGACAGAAAATAGAAGACATTCGCTCCCAGCGCCGCGTACATAATCTGCCACTCGTCGGCGTCAATCAGCTCGCCCGTTCGCTTGCCCTCGACGAATTGATCACGCAGCACCATCATCATCGGCCGAAATACCTTCTCCACAATCGGAGTGAGCGCGTTCTCCTCGCCCCGGTGCATGCGCATCATTTCCTGCTGCATCAGGCTCTGGAACGCCTGCTGCGAATGAATGCGGTCAAAGTGATTCAGCGCGAAATGCATCACCTGTTCGCCAGCCGAGCACTCACCGTTCATGCCCTCCATGCTCTTCGCCACCACCCGCTGCGCCACGTCTTCCAGCGCCGCCGCATACAGGGCTTCCTTGCCGGCGAAGTAGTAGTAGAGCAGCGCCTTGTTGACGCCCGCTGCCTCGGCAATCTGCTCGGTGCGTGCGCCCGCCAGCCCCTTCTCACTGAATTCGCGGACGGCGGCCTCCAGAATGCGCGTCCGCGTCTGATCGGCGCGCTCGGCCTGGGTGCGTGTTGGGGTGGCTTGAGACATTTTTAACTAACTGGTTAGTAAAATACGCTTCAGACG
>PLST01000520.1 GCA_003164255.1 Acidobacteriaceae bacterium
CAACCTGCTTGACAATCCGCGTATTTGCACTGAAGTGCACCGTGTACGTCTCGCCTGCTTCCGTCTTCACGGTGTAGTGATCGGCAGCCACTTCAGTCACCTTGCCCATGAATCCCCGGCCGCCTCCCATCCCCATACCGCCGCCAAATCCGCCTCTGCCATAGCCGCGCTGGCCATTGCCACCGCCCCCACCATTATTCTGCTGCGCCGGCGCAGGCGAATTGCTGTCTTGTGCAAAGGTTGAAGCGCTGAACGCAAGCGAAAGGACGACGGCTGACAAAAAAACGATCTTCATAACAACTCCCGGCGCGAAGGCCTATCCAGATAGACGCCCAACACCCTCCCGGAGTCTACATTGACTCGACTGTCATCCTCAGCACTTGATTAATTTGATTGTCATCTGAGCGAAGCGCAACGAAGTTGAAGGATCTGCAGTTGCTCTTAGCACATCCAGAGAAGAAGCCCCGTGCCCCATCCATCACGTTTTTTGTGATGGGTGGGACAACATGCACTCACCCCCGATGCCTTTTCTATTCCCTATTCCCTATTCCCTACTCCCCGTCATCAGATCCACAAACATCTTCTGGAACTGCGGCAGATCCAGATCCATTTGTGCATGAACCAGCCGCACTCCTGAATCCGGCTTCAGATTCTCGTTCCACGTGAGTGTGCCGCCGTAGTTGGGCCCACGGCTGAGGTCGACATCAAGATAAATCTTGTTCTCTTTCGTAACCAATGAAGGATCAATCCACGAACACGCAGCAAACTCATCCCACATGTAATAGCGATCCTGGCTCCACGCGGTAATGTAGCGTGCTGCCTTAGTGTTCGACTTGGCAATCGCATCCAGCATCTCTTTCGAGAACGGAGCCTTGAGTGAGACATCGGCGGTCGTCACGTCGATCCGCGGCCAGTCCGCGCGCAACACAATATGCGCGGCCTCCGGATCGAACCAGAGATTGAACTCATGGCGCGGATTGGTCGCGAATTCTGGATCGTCGGTCTGCGGGTTAAGGCTTCCACCCATCAGCGCAATCCCTTTGGTAAGCGAGGCAAACTCAGGATCGATCGAAATGGCGAGCGCAATGTTAGTCAGTGGACCCGCGGCGTAGATCGTAACCTCGTGCGGATGTGCGTGCACTTGCCGTACAAGAAAGTGTGCGGCGTCCTCGTCGATTGCCTTGATCGTCGGCTGACCTTCCGGCATGGGGGGAATCTCGTAGGGTCCATGCGGCCGTGGCCTCTCCGCCGTTCCTTGAGTCGCGTCGGCAGCAGTCACCGCCGGAGCCTCGCGCCATGCGCCAAGATAGGTCTGGCGGCCATCCAGCGTCTCGCTAAGGTAGGTTTCCTTTCGCGTGCGGACCAGCGGAAATACCGCTCCCCGCGCCACCGGCACATCGGCGTGTCCGGTTAGTTCCAGCATGCGCAGCGTGTGCAGCACTTCTTCGTCGCGCCAGGCGTCGCCCGTCACGATCGTTATGCCCAGCACCCTCACCTGGGGAGATTCAAGCAGCGACATCATCGCCATCTGGTCTGAGCCGCCAGGGCCTGAAGCGTCCTGATCGATCAGTACCAGTCTTTTTTGCGCCTGAGACACCAGCGCAGCAAGGGCAAGCACCCCCAAAAGAGCCGCAGTTCTCATAGGGATTCATTGTGGCATATTCAGGAGATTCTGCCGCCGGAATTACCTGCGCCCAAAGCCCCTCGGCTTCACGGGAGCCGCCACCGGCAAATTCGTCTTGCCCTGTGGGAACACGGCCAGAAAACGGTCCTGTCCCTCTCCGCTGCTGGCGGTCTCAACGCCTTCAATCGACTTGAAAACCAGGTGCATCTGCCGCCGCTCCCGGCTGTTCATTGGCGGGAAAGCATAGGGGATACCGCTCTTAATCACCTTGTCCGCGGCAATCTCCGCCTGCAGCTTGAGTTCCTGCGCGCGCAGCGCCTTGAAATTGGCGGCATCGAAGCTGACCAGGTCATTTTCGCGTTGATCGAGGCGGAGCATCTGCGCCGCAATCGTCTCCAGCGCCCGCAGCAGTTCGCCATTATGCTGGGTCACCAGCGGTACATCGGGGCCACCCAATTCCACGTAAATCTGGCGGGCTTCCATGCCCTCCGGATCGCGGGCGCCATCTCCGGCGGTGATGCGGTACTTGAGGCGCATTCCACCCAGCTTGTTCAGGGTGGACAGGAATCCGGCAATCTTCTGGGCGGCGTCTTGCAGGTTGGCTATAGGCATAACTGAGTAGTATCGCAGAGCCGGGCCGGACGCGTGTGGGGAATTCTAAAGAAGCTGGACTGATTACCATCCGGGTGACGGTCAAAGGCGAGATGAATAGCGATTCATGAAACTTTGGCCGGAAATTGTATGCTTCTGTGTGTGGGCATGCTGAGCGACTTCCGGCGCGAGAGAAAACGGCTGTTTGCTGGATTGCCGGCGGGCGCAGCCGTCATTTTGCTGCTGTTAGCGGGCGCCGCCCAAGGGCACTGCTCCCAGGAAGCGGCGGGCGCCGCCAGCCCAGGCCCATCGCCTTCCGACAAGCCGGAAGTGATTACCCTCGACGAGGCCATTCGCCGCGCCGAAGCCAACGAACCCAACTTCGCCTCCGCCAAAGCCGGCAGCAGGGTTGCCGGTCTCGACAAATCCATCGCCCTCGGAAGCATGCTGCCCAGCGTGGTCTACCACAATCAGGCCCTGTATACCGAACCCAACGGATTGCAAAACCAGGCAGGCCAGGGAGCCGGNNCAGGGCGGATGCCGCGTCGGTAATGGCTGTAGCCGAGCTTGAAATCGCCCGGCGCGGACTGGTGGCTGCGGTCACTGCCTTGTTCTACGGTTCGCTGGCGGCCGATCACAAGCTGGCGGTAGCCGAGCGCGCCCACCAGGAGGCCGCGGACTTTTCATCGCTCACCGGAAAGCGCGAACAGGCACGCGAGGCCGCGCATGCTGACCTCGTGAAGGCCCAACTCGAAGAACAACAGCGTCAGCGCGATTTCGCCGACGCCAAAGTCGCCGCGGAAAAAGCTCACCTCGAATTGGGCGTCCTCCTCTTCCCCGACCCGCGCATCCCCTGCACTCTTCAGGCCGACGACAACGCCCCTCCCCTCGCCTCGCGTGAGGACGTCGAACAGGTCGCCGCCAAAAATAATCCCGAGCTCAAAAGCGCGCTCGCCCAACTCAACGTGAGCAACGCAGATGTCCTCTCCGTCCGTGCAGCACTGCTGCCCGATCTCGGCCTGAACGTGACGTATGGAATCGACGCTCCACAGTTTGCCGTCAATGGGCCCGACAAAGTGCGCAATCTGGGCTATTCGGCGAGCGTGACGGTCGATCTACCGGTGTGGGACTGGCTCTCGACCGAGCACAAAATCAAGCAGAGCGAAATCCGGCGCGACGCGCAAAAGGTTGCGCTGAGTGCCACACAAAGACAACTCATTGCCCGGCTCGATGAAGCTTATTCCGAAGCGCAAGCAGCGCACGATCAGCTCGCTTCGCTCGATGACAGCGTGGCTACCGCCCAGGAGAGCCTGCGCCTGACCAAACTGCGCTACACCGGCGGCGAAGCCACGGTGCTTGAGGTTGTGGATGCGCAAACGGCCTATGTGAGCGCAGAGAACGCCCGCGAAGATGGCAGAGTCCGTTACGAAGTAGCGAGGGCCGATCTGCAAACACTCACTGGAACCATGTAAGGAAGATGAGCAGGATGAGGGGAATGACCGAGTTGATTCGAAACCAACAAACCTATCCCTTGGTGGAGACCAGAGTGCTCTCCTTCCGGCTGCGCTCCATGTTGCTTGGCGCGGCGGCGCTTCCTCTCGTTTTCCTGCCAGGATGCAAGAAGGAGGCCGCGCCGGAACCGCTGGTGACCGTGCAGGCAGCTCACCCCGAGCAGGGCCCCATCGCCGAGCACATCACCGCCGATGCTGTGCTGGCGCCGCTTGCGCAGGCTGCCATTGAGCCGAAAATCAGCGCGCCGGTGCGCAAATTTTTCGTTGAGCGCGGATCCCGCGTCAAAGCCGGCCAGCTCCTCGCCACCCTCGAAAACAACGATCTGGCCGCGGCGGCAATGGACAACAAGGGATCCTACATGGCCGCCGAAGCAGCCTACGATACAACGACCAAGGCGCAGGTGCCTGAAGATACGCTCAAGGCCGAGTCCGATCTGGCGCAGGCCAAAGCGAATCTTGACTTGAATCTGAGCATCGTCAAGAGCCGCAAGCAACTCTTTGCCGAGGGCGCCATCCCCGGCCGCGATCTCGATACTGCAACTGCGGCGCTGGTACAGGCGCAGGCCGTCTACGATGCCGCAGCCAAGCACCTCGAATCGGTAAAAAGCGTCAGTCACGATGCAGCTCTCAAGTCGGCACAAGGCCAATTGACCTCAGCCGAGGGAAAGATGAAGGGCGCNNGCGCCGCTGGTCACCGTGATGGATACATCTTCGCTGCTTGCCAAGACACACATCGCGCAAAGTCTCGCTCAACAGATGAAAGTCGGCGACGGTGCGACGGTAGGCATCCCCGGAGTCACCGAGCCAGTGTCAGCGAAGGTTTCTCTTATCAGCCCCGCGCTCGATCCAGGCAGCACGACCGTCGAAGTCTGGCTCAAAATCGGCAACAAATCCGGCGCGTTCAAGGTGGGCACACCGGTCAAGGTCACCATCACGGGACGCACTGTCGAGAAGGCATTGAAGGTTCCCGCCGCGGCTGTTGTTGCTGCGGAAGACGGAACCAAGGCAGTGATGGTTGTCGGCGACGACGGCGCAGCGCATCGCAAGCCCGTAACGCTCGGCATCACAGACGCTGACGATGTGCAGATCACTTCGGGCCTTGCGCCCGGCGATATGGTCATCACCGGCGGCGCCTACGGACTGGACGAAGGCACAAAGGTGAAGGTGGGCCCAGCAGCGGACGACAGCAAGGCCGGAGGAACGGACTGATGCCGAACGAAGAGTCCGGCGACGGGAAACCTTTCTGGCTTGCCCGGTCCACGCGCACCATCTTCTTCTTCGCCGCCATGCTCATGGTGGCAGGCGTCTACGTTGCGTTTCAGGTCCCCATTTCTGTCTTCCCGCCCACTGACTTTCCCCGCGTCGTCATCGGCGTCGACAACGGCGTCATGCCTGTCGAACAGATGCAGGTCACCATCACCAAGCCCATTGAAGATGCGGTCAACGCAGTGCCCGGGCTGGTTTCCGTCCGCTCCATCACCAGCCGTGGATCGGCTGAAGTCGATCTCATGTTCGACTGGAACTCCGACATGGTCCTCTCCCTGCAATTGGTGGATGCAGCTCTCAGCAAGGTCGAGCAGACCTTGCCGGCCACGGCAAGGGTCACCACCAACCGAGTCA
>PLST01000058.1 GCA_003164255.1 Acidobacteriaceae bacterium
TGCCTGCAAGGATGGCATCCCAGGTCGACATGGGTGCAATCTCTGGTGTGGTTCGCGATCCAAGCGGCGCCGCAATTCCCCATGCCAAATTGCTGCTGGTCAACGAGGCTACCGGCATCACCATGGCAACCGCGTCGGGATCGGAGGGGCAGTATACTTTCTCGCCGGTAAAAATCGGGCGGTACACCGTCTCTGCATCGGCGGCTGGCTTTAAATCGGTTCGGCAGAACAATGTCAGCGTTGACGTGCAACAGGACGTCGCCGTGGACATCCAACTTGCCCTCGGAGAATCGACCGAAACCGTGGTGGTCAACGAGGCTCCGCCTTTGCTGCAGACCCAGGATGCGTCGGTGGGGCAAGTCGTTGAGGAGCAGACGATCGAAAACCTGCCNNTCGCGGCCAACGGGCTGCGTCCCGCTCAGAACAACTATCTGCTCGATGGCATTGACAACAACGCCAACCTGGTGGACTTCCTCAACGGCTCGGCCTATTCTGTCAAACCACCAGTGGATGCGATCCAGGAGTTCAAGGTCGAGACCAACAATTACAGTGCGGAGTCTGGCCGGTCGGCGGGCGCCGTGCTGAATGCCACACTCAAGTCCGGGACCAACTCCTTCCACGGCGCGGCGTGGGAGTTCATCCGCAACGACAAACTGGACGCGGCGAATTACTTTGAGGTTGCGAAGGGCAAATTCCGCCAGAACCAGTTCGGAGCCACGCTGGGCGGCCCGATTCGACATGACAAGACCTTCTTCTTCATGGATTACGAAGGCACGCGCATTCGCCAGGCCTATCCATATATAAGCACGGTGCCCACCGCGCTGGAGCGCAGCAGCGGGTACACTAACCTCTCCGAGTTGCTTACCCAGGGCCCGTCGCCGGCAAGCTGCATGCAATCGCCAGGCCAGGCCGGTTGCGTTGAAGACATTCTGGGCCGTGGCTATACGCTCGGCCAGGTCCTGGACCCCTCCACAACCCGGTCCATCTCCTGNNGCACGCGAACCGTTCGCCGGCAATACACTTCCCACCGGTCGGCTGGATGCGAATGCGATCAAGCTTTTGAATCTGTACCCGTCGCCGAACAACTCAGGCTTGTTCAATAACTATGCGTCGGACCCGGTGGTTAGCAACGACACCGATCAATTCGACGTGCGCGTTGATCAAAACTTCAGCTCCAAGGACAACGCCTTTGGGCGCATTAGTTACGTAAACAATCCGGTCTTCATCCCAGGGCCGTTCGGCGGAATCGCCGATGGTGGCGCGTTCTTTGCCGGAATTCAGAACGCGATATCATGGAATTCAGCGCTGAGCGAAACACACCAAATCTCTGAGACGATGGTCAATGAGTTCCGCCTGGGATACAACAATTTAAGCGCCACACGCACTCAGCCCAATGCCAGCACCTCGGGGATTCCCGCGCAGTTCGGAATCCAGGGGGTTACGCAGGGGAACTCGAACGGCGGCCTGGGCACCATTTTTCTCACCGGCCTGAACCAGCTTGGCAGCAACGATTACTTGCCCTCCATCGAACTCAGCACCACTTCGCAAATCACAGATAACCTGACGAAAGTCCTCGGGCACCATACGCTGAAGACCGGATTCGAATGGCAGCGGCTGGGATTCGCAATCCTACAGCCGATAGCCTCAAGAGGCAATTGGTCGTTCAGCGGTGATTTCACTGAGGTCCCGACCACAACCGGAGGCAATACCGGGCTTGCGCAGATGCTGTTGACGCCGATCAAGGGGACGGTCACGGGCGCCGCTGATTATGTGGGCGGGGCCGATAATGTCAGCGCCTCCAATATCGCTAACACGTCGATGAAGCACCTGTACTACGCCGGCTACTTCCAGGACGACTACAAGCCAACCAAAAAGCTCACCCTGAACCTGGGCGTGCGCTACGAATACTTCGGCCAGTTGCTTGAGAACCGCGGGAATCAATCGAACTTCATCCTTACTGGGAAAAACGGGGACTCGACCTTCTTGTTGACTCAGAAACGCTGCAACACGCCGTTTTCCGCGGACTTCGAGGCGGCTGCAGTGACGGATAAAGTCGATATCGTCTGCTCCAGCCAGCCCGGTCTTGGCGTGTCACAGAAAGCCAATTTCTCGCCACGCTTCGGATTTGCCTACGAACTTACGCACAAGTTAGTCGCGCGCGGCGGATACGGGATGTTCTATGGTGGGTTTGAAAACTCCGTGGTCGAAACCTACATTGACTTTCCTTTCCAATTCGACTTGTCGTACCCCTACCTGGTGCCCAATCAGCCGATAACATTCGCCAACGGCTCCATTGGCACCCTGGAAACCGGCCTCACCGGCATTCCCCTCACTCCGGCTGCGGTTGAACCCGGAGGAGTGTCCTTTACAGGTGAGGACTACAACATGCCGACGCCCTACACGCAGGGATATAACCTGACCTTGCAGTACGCGCTTACCAGCAAAGACACCGTACAGGCGAGCTATGTCGGAAACACGGTTCATCATCTGGGGTCCTACGTCAACCCGCAAACCCCTCATGAGATGCTGCCGCCCGGACTCAATGTCACCAGCTACATTCCGTATCCCGATTTCACTCCCTATATCACCTACACCAAATTTTCAGCCAACAGCCACTATAGCTCTCTGCAGGTCAACTATGAGCGCAGAGTCACCAGCGGCTTGAATGTCCTGGCCAACTTCACCTGGGCAAGCTGTTTGACCAATGCGGTGGATGTTTTGAATCAAACGGCATTGACAGGCTACCGCGCTGCATTCCTGCCCGGATTTGGGATGGGCAAAGACTTCGGACGCTGCGATTTCGACATTAACAAGGTCGTCCATTTCAGCGGAATCTACGAACTGCCCTTCGGGCATGACCGGCACTTCCTGCATACCGGCAAGGTGGTCGACGCGATCCTGGGCGGTTGGGACACCAACTGGATTTATACTTTGCAGGACGGCCAGCCCGGCACTGTTGGTTGCTCTATTCCCACGACAACCGGCTTCGGCTGCAATGCCTTGAAGGTTCCAAGTGTCGGTCTGTATAGCGGAGCGCACACCCCGACTCATTGGATGAACGCTGCCGCCTTCACCACACCGCCCGTGGCGACACAGATTGGACAAACCGATTTCAGCCCACTCGGCGGGGGGCCCAGTCAGTACCGCGGTCCGGGATTCAATCATTTGGACTTCTCCCTCTTTAAGCAGCTCCAGGTGACCGAGCGTTTGCGGTTGGAATTCCGCTCGGAATTCTTCAACCTGGCCAATCATCCTAACTTCTCCATTCCGGGATTCTCCGAAAATGGATTTCCAGCCTCCCCCGGCGCACTCAATTACAACAACCCCGCCGGCTTTGGCACGATCACCTCGACGCGCGATGGGCAAAACGACCAACGCGAAATTCAATTCGCGGCGAAACTGTATTACTGAGGCCGCCCGGAAGGACGCTCGGGCAGGCACAGATGAGACCTCAACGCGGCTTCGATTGATCAAGGGGAGAACTTATGGTCCGTGCTATTTCTGTGTTCACGCTGTGCCTGCTCGCCTTTCAAGCATTTGCCTTGGCTCAAGATCCGGGGAAAGTTGAGTTGTCGCAGAACTGGGCTTTGTCTTCGGCGAAAGACGTTCAAGCGGATGGCGCCGCCGTTTCCCAACCGGGCTATCAACCCCAGGGGTGGCATCCGATTCACCGCATGCCTGCCACCGTCCTGGAGATCCTGGAGGAAGACGGCGTCTATCCCGATTTGTATTTCGGCAAGAACTTGCTGGACGAAGTCCCCCAGGACCTGTACAAGCAGGACTGGTGGTACCGGACCGTGTTCACCGCGCCCGCGGGATTTTCAAACTACTCGCTTGAATTTCCGGGAATCAACTATCGCGCGGAGATCTGGATCAACGGCCAAAAGGTGGCCAATAACAAGCAGATCGTCGGGATGTATGTTGCGCACCAGCTCGACGTCACCAGGTGGATTCATCCCGGCTCGTCGAATGTGCTGGCGGTTAAGGTAACTCCCGAGCAGTTGATTCAGGACGTGGACGGGGTGGAGCTGGCCGACAGCTGGTTCGACTGGCTCAACTGGAAGTATCTCGGGTACCAGGGCAAATTCACAAAGACTCCGCAGTTTGGGGCTTCCTTCGTACCCGATCGCAACGCCGGCATTTGGAAGCCGGTCTATCTAAGGGCAACGGGCCCGGTTGCGGTTGAAAACCCGGTGGTGAACACCGACCTTTCCATGCCGCAGGCCACCGCCCGTCTTACGGTATACACCAATCTGAACAACTTCTCTGACAAGCCGATTAGCGGCACTCTCAAGGGAACCATTT
>PLST01000484.1 GCA_003164255.1 Acidobacteriaceae bacterium
GTGGAAGCTGCGCTGGCGGCCTGCTGGGCGGAGGGCGCAGCGGTCCTTCCCCGCGGGGCGGGCACCAGCCTGGCCGGGCAGTGCGCGAATGTTGCCGTTGTGTTTGACTACTCCCGCTACATGAACGGGCTCACCTATATTGATCCGGCGGCGAAGATTGCTGTGGTTGAGCCGGGCATTGTGCTGGACCGTTTGCGCGACGCAGCCGAAGAGTACCGCCTGACGTTTGCGCCCGATCCGGCGACGCACTCGCGCTGCACGCTTGGTGGCATGATTGGCAACAACAGTTGCGGAGTTCACGGCCTGCTGGGCGGCAAGGTGGTGGACAACGTGGAGTCGCTCGACGTAGTTCTCTACGACGGCACCCGGCTGCACGTTGGCGAAACGACGGAGGAAGAGCTGGAAGCGAAGATTGCCGCTGGCGACCGCGAGGGCGAAATCTACGCAGGGCTCAAGCGCATTCGCGACAAATATGCGCAGCTGGTGCGCGAAAAATTTCCACGGATTCCGCGGCGCGTCTCGGGCTACAACCTGGACGAGCTGCTTCCAGAGAACAAATTCAACGTGGCGCGTGCGCTGGTCGGATCGGAAGGCACATGCGTCAACATTGTGTCGGCCACGCTGAACCTTACAGCGAGCCCGCCGTTCCGGGTGCTCACGGTGCTGGGGTTTGCCGATCCGTTTCTGGCGGCCGACGCGGTGCCGCTGGCGCTCGAGCATCGTCCGATTGGTCTGGAAGGTTTTGACCACTTGCTCGTGGACTTTATGCGGCGCAAGGGCCTCAATCTGCGCGACCTTTCAGAGCTGCCATCGGGCGTGAGTTTCCTCCTGGTCGAGTTGGGCGCGTGGTCAGCGGAGGAAGCGCGGGTGCAGGCTGAAAAGCTTGCGCTGGCCTGCCAGGGTTGGCCGGTGCCGCCGGTAGCTCGCATCTGCACCAGCGAAGAAGCCGTGAGCATCTGGCGCGTGCGCGACTCGGCGCTCGGGGCCATGGTATTCGTTCCCGGCGAACCGGATCGGCACGAGGGCTGGGAGGACGCAGCGGTTCCGCCCGAGAAGCTGGGCGATTATCTCCGCGCTATCACGGCATTGATGGCCGAATACGGCTTCAGGAGCCCACTCTACGGACACTACGGCCAGGGCTGCGTCCATACGCGCATCAACTTCGACTTCCGCACGGTGGAAGGGCGGCAGAAGTTTCGCGAGTTTATTACACGGGCCGCGGATGTGGTGCTGAGCTTTGGCGGATCGCTCTCAGGCGAGCATGGAGACGGACAATCGCGCGCGGCCCTGCTGCCCAAAATGTATGGAACGGAGTTGATGGAGGCCTTCCGCGAGTTCAAGATTCTGTTCGACCCGGACAATCGCATGAACCCGGGCAAGCTGATCGATGCGGTGCGCGTCTACGATCCGCTCGAAAATCTGCGCACAGAACTTGAAGCGCCCAAACACGTAATCAACCGCGACGCCACCGAGGTTCCCGTGCGCGCGCTTGAAACGCACTTTGCGTTTGCGGCGGACGAGGGCTCATTTGAGCGCGCCACCGAGCGCTGTGTGGGCGTGGGCGCATGCCGCAATACGACGGGCGGCGTCATGTGTCCGAGCTACCGGGCCACCGGCGACGAGCAGCACTCGACGCGCGGACGGGCGCACCTGCTGTGGGAGATGATGTCGGGCGCGCTGCGCAAGGAGGGTTTCCAGAGCAAGGCAGTCCACCAGGCGCTGGACTTGTGCCTGAGCTGCAAGGCCTGCAAATCAGAGTGCCCGGTGCAGGTGGATGTAGCGGCATGGAAGAGTGAATTTCTGGCGCAGCATTACAAGGGGCGCATGCATCCGCTGCATCATTACATCTTTGGATTTGCTGACAAGCTGGCGCGGCTCGGGTCGCTCACTCCAGCGCTGACCAATGCGGTGCTGACCGGGCCCATCACCAGCCCTCTGGTCAAGCAGATCGTCGGCGTCGCGCAGGATCGGAAGCTTCCGCGACTGGCGCGAAAGAGTTTTCAATCACTGCGAGAGACAAATTCTCAGACCTCAACGGTTCCGCGATCCGCGACCTCGTCCGTCGCCACCAGGGTGCTGCTGTGGCCCGATACATGGAACAACTACTACCATCCACAAACGCTTGCCGCAGCTGAGTCGGTTCTGACGGAGGCGGGATTTGCGGTCGAAGTTCCCCGTGGACACATCTGCTGCGGACGGCCGCTCTACGACTTCGGATTTCTTGGGGCCGCGCGCGCTTACCTGGCCAAAGTGCTGGACCGCATTGCCCCGCAAATTGAAGCCGGATTGCCCTTCATCTTTCTGGAGCCGAGTTGCGCCAGCGTGTTCAAGGACGAGCTGCTGGAGTTGTTCCCGAATGACGCGCGCGCGAAACGCCTGAGCGGCCAGGTGTGGCTGCTGGCGGACTGGCTCACGGCCAAAACGCCGGACTGGGCGAAGGGCCGGCTCGAGGGCGCGCGCATACTTGTGCATGGGCATTGCCACCACAAGGCGGTGTTTGGAGGATCGCGCAGCGAAGTGGCGCTGCTCAAGAGCGCAGGAGCCTCGGTTGAGCCGATCCAGGCGGGATGCTGCGGCATGGCCGGACCGTTCGGGTTTGAGGCGGACAAATTCGACGTGTCAAGGGCGATTGCCTACGACACCCTGCTGCCCGCCGTAAAGGCTGCTGATTCAATGACGCTGATTGTTGCCGACGGCTTCAGCTGCCGGGAGCAGATTGCGCAGCTGTCCGATCGCAAGGCCATGCATATCGCCGAGGTGCTGGCGCGCGGTTGCAATTGCGCGGGTTGATAGAATCGTTAACAGCAGGTTACCGGAGACGCGGACGCAGATTGCGCCGGGAACAAAGGGTGTTGAAGAGTGGTGGTCTGTGCAAAAGCGCTCTATCCTGTGGAATTGAATTGCCTTACTGTATTCATCATGTGCAGGTTACCCGATTTGATACCGAGACAATGAAGCCCGGCGGGTGTAGACTGCGTCCAATGTGGTGGGAATCCGTCTGCATTTTTCCTTTCGATTGAAGGAAGCAGGACGGGTGTTTGAGTCTGGTTTTCGAGGCGAAAACCGGAAACGCGGCACGAAAAAGAGTTTAGGTACGTTCAGTCGTTCTCAAGCCGGACAAAAGGAGCGTTTTCATCATGGCAGAAGATAGCAAATCATACGGATTGGCGTGGTTCCTGGCAGGATTGGGCGTAGGCGCCCTGGTCGGCATCCTTTATGCGCCCAAGAGCGGCCGCGAGACCCGCGACGACATAGCGACCGGCGCCCGCGAGGGCACGGAGTATTTGAAGGCTCGCACGCGCCAGGCCGCTGAAGAAGTGAGCGCCCTTGTCGACAAGAGCAAGGAGCAGGTAAGCGCACTGGTGGACCGGAGCAAGGAACAGGTGAGCGATTACGTGGAAAAGGGCCGTGAGGCCGTGGACCGTGGCCGCGCCCAGTGGGAAGAGTTTGTGGAGCGGGGCAAGAACCTGGTGGCCGAACAGACCGGCCGGGTTTCAACCGCGGTGGATGCGGGACGCCAGGCCTACCACAACACGACCAACTCTCCTGAAGCTCGCGAGTACTAAGGTCCAATGGCCGAGGCCGGGAGTTCCGGCTTGGCGGCTGAGGGGCTGGCCCGCTGATGGGAGCGGCCCCGGGCTAAGATTCCCGTTTTTGACGGGCCGGTGCGCGATTAGCGTTTTCGGGAACTGAAGCGCCGGTGCCGCCAACAATGTCTCCTACAGCCGTGGGGAGCATCTTTTATAGTGGGGGCTCAGACCCTCAAATACGCGGTGCGAGACAAAGTCCATGCATAATCTCGACAGTCAGACCGTGCAGTTGATCATTGTTGCCGCAGTTGCCTTGACGATGCTGCTGCAGACCGTTGTGCTGCTGGCAATTTTTTCGGCATTGCGCAAGTCAGCCGCGGCGATGCGGCAGGACATTGAAGAACTGCGCACCTCGGTTGTGCCCGTGATCGAGAGCGCCCGCGAACTGCTGGCGCACACCGGACCCAAGATTGAAGCCGCCGTGGTGGATGCCGCGGCAATCGCCCACAACCTGCGCAGGCAGACCGTGGACGTGCAGGCGGCAGCAAACGAGATTATCGATCGGGCGCGCCGCCAGTCGGCGCGCGCTGATGGGATGCTGACGAGCCTGATGGACGGGGTGGATAAGACAGCCGGATTCATGCAGGAGTCAGTGACGAAGCCGATGAAACAGATTTCGGGCTTCCTGGCCTCAGCCAAGGCAATCGTTGAATCGCTGCGCACGCCCATTACCGAACAGCGCCCGCCCCAGGGAAGCCTTCCGCGCGGCGACAGAAACAAAGTCGTCTAGTGCCTTGAGGCTGGTAAAACGGAAATGTTGGATTCCGTTACTGCTTCAGGATCATTCCCGCCCAATTGACCCAAACACCGGTTTCCGCCAGTCTTGCGGCTACCAAAGTAACGACGACCAGAGCTGCATAGCCGGCCGCGAACTCGCGGTCGAGCCTGCGAGTCATGGCCAGACGCACAAGCAGCAGAAGCGCTCCGAGACAGACAACCGGTCCGAACAACGCCACCCATTGGTGAAGCCCGAAGATCGAATTGACCAGCGGAATACGGCCTGTGGCTCCGGTGAGAATGACCAGGCTGGCAAGAAGCATCATGGGCCGGTGAATGCGGGGCCGCTTGCGATTGACCACTCCGATGGTAACGAAGGTCAGGTACATCGCAATCTCAGTAAACATGATCAACAGAAATTGACGGCCGGACCAGTCGAAAACTGCCGCGTCAGGATAGAGGCGTGTCGAGCGGATCGCCACGAGTGGTCCAGTTACTGCGATCGTTGACGAAATCACCAGTACGCTCCAGCCAAGTTTCATGTGCAGCCGGCGGTTCTGGATGGAGATCAGCAGAGACTGGGCGAAAAACAGCAGGTACCAGGCAAAGATCGCCGAGCTGTGCACCACAACCGTCGCCAGAATCGACGGGTCGATGGGAGTGCCGTCAAAGTGCTTGCCCTGGAAGATGTAGTGCTGAAAGCCTAGGACGGTCAGGATCAGGAAGATGGCTCCAGCAGCGCTATAGAAAAGGCGTTCAGGTTTCATGCGGAGTTTTCCTTTTGAACTTGGGGATACGGCAGGAAGTATAGACGCAAGGCTGCTGCCCGATCAATACGAATTCTCGCTTTGGACATCGACTCAATGCGTTGGTGGAGACTCCGCTCGCACGCTACGCGTCGGGCTCTAAATAATCCAGCCGCCGCCCACCACTTCATCTCCGTCATAGAAAACGGCTGCCTGTCCGGGCGTGACGGCGCGCTGCGGCTCGTCGAATGTGGCGAGCGCCTCGCCTTCGCTGCCGGGCTCAAGCGTGGCCCATGCCGGCTCATGACGATGGCGGATCTTGACGCGGACACGCATGGGCGCGGTGAGCGAGGGAATGCTGATCCAGTTGAGCTGGCCCGCACACAGCGTGCGCGTGGCCAACTCCTGGTCAGCGCCCACGGTCACCTTGTGGCTCGCTGGGTCGATTTGGAGCACGTAGAGCGGCGAGGGAGAGCTGACGCCCAGCCCCTTGCGCTGGCCCACCGTAAAGCTTGAGATGCCCTGGTGATGGCCGAGTACTTCTCCTGTAGACGCAACGAGCTCGCCGGCGCTCACCGGGACCTGCTCGCCCTGCTCCTCGAGGTAGGCGGTGATGAATTGCTTGTAGTCACCGCCGGGGACGAAGCAAATCTCCTGCGAGTCAGGCTTCTCTGCGAGCGCGAGCCCGCGCTGGCGCGCGACTTCGCGCACCTGAGGCTTGGTGAGACTGCCGAGCGGAAAGAGCGTGTGGGCGAGCTGCTGCTGGGTGAGGCCGAAGAGGAAGTAGGTCTGATCCTTGGCCAGGTCGGCGGGTCGCTTGAGAATCCAGCGGCCGCGCCCCCCGTCCCGTGTCGCATCGAACTCGTTTACGGCGTAATGGCCCGTGGCGATGCGGTCTGCGCCGATCGAGCGCGCGGTCTGCAGAAGCTGGTCGAACTTGAGATGGTTGTTGCAGAGCGAACAAGGAATAGGCGTGCGGCCGGCGAGGTACTCATCGACGAACGGGCGCACAACGTCCTTCTCGAATCGCTCTTCCTGATTGACGACGTAATAGGGAATGCCCAACTGCTCGGCCACGTGGCGCGCGTCGTATACATCGTCAAGCGAACAGCACCGGCCAGCCTTGGGCGCGTCGGGAATTCCGTGCCGTCCGGCAAGGCGCGTCTGATCCCAGAGCTGCAGCGTGAGGCCCACCACCGTCTCGCCGGAGTGGGCGAGCATCGCTGCAGCCGTTGAGGAGTCAACTCCTCCGGACATGGCGACTGCGATGGTGGTGTTGGTGCTCATGTGAACGGCTCCTGTTGTTTCTTTCAGCTCCTAGCTCCTAGCTTCTAGCTTTCAGCTTTTCGTGCTGGCGCAGCTCTGCCACTCAACCCAATGTTCCCGCTGCTACGGGCGACAATGCGCGCAATCGTTCGACTGCCTGCGGAACAACCTGCAATGCAAAATCCACGTCTGCTTCGGTTGCGGTCTTCATCAGGCTGAAGCGCAGACTGGCGCGAGCGGCGTTCTTGTCGAGTCCCATCGCCATGAGCACGTGGCTCGGTTCAGTCGATCCGGAGTGGCAGGCCGACCCGCCGCTGACGGCAACGCCCTTGAGGTCGAGCGCGATGACAAGCGCTTCGCCTTCCACTTGGTCGAAGGCAATGTTGGTGGTGTTGGCGGTGCGGGTAACGCGTTGATCCCCGTCCCAGCCACCGTTGACCCGCGTGCCTGGCAGCGCGAGGATTCCAGCCTCAAGCAGATCGCGCAGACCAGCAAGCCGCTCGATCGTTCCATCGGCGAGCGACTCCATGGCGAGTTCAGCGGCTTTTCCCAGTCCAACAATGCCGGGCACATTCTCAGTGCCGGCGCGGCGGCGGCGCTCGTGGCTACCACCGACGAGGAGGGACTCAACCGGGGTTCCGCGGCGCACGTACATGGCGCCGACACCCTTGGGCCCGTGCATCTTGTGCGCGCTGATCGAAAGCAGGTGGCACCCGAAGCGCTTCACGTCGAACGGGACCTTGCCCGCGCCCTGCACCGCGTCGATGTGGAAGAAGGCGCCGCCATCGGCAGCGATCTTGCCGATCTCTTCAACGGGCTGCAGCACACCGGTTTCGTTATTGGCGAGCATGACGCTGATGAGGCGGGTGTTCAGCTTGATCGCGCGCCGGATATCTTCCGGGTCAATGAGCCCGCTGAGCTGTGGGTCGATGAAAGTGACCTCTACGCCTCGCTCTGCGACGCGGTTGGCGGCCTGAAGCACCGCCGAGTGCTCAATGGATGTCGTGATCAGGTGGTCGCCCGGATGAAGCAGGCCGAATATGGCGGTGTTGTCGCCCTCAGTGCCGCCGGAGTTGAAGACGACCTCGGCCTCGCGGCAGTTGAACATCCGTGCGAGGGTTTCGCGGGCGTGATCGACGGCGCGATGCGCAGCCTGCCCGTGCATGTGAATCGAGGATGCGTTGCCGAAGTGCTCCATCCAATACGGACGGATGGCTTCCATCACCTCTGGAAGCAGAGGCGTAGTGGCATTGGCATCCATGTATACGCGGGGCACGGGAATCAGCAGTCCTGTATCGATTGTACGGAAGAACGGGTTTTTTCGCCCGGAAAAGAGGCGCGGAAGGGGGTGCTGCAAGCTCAACTCCTTTGATTGCCGCTATGGAGTACCGTTTCCCTGGTGCTAGACGAGCGAGCGATGAAACATCACCTTCACTGCGTTGCGAATCTAAGCCAGAAAAAGGCTCCTAGGACAGAAAGGATGGAGACGCTGATCCAGAATTCCTTTGGATTCTTGGCGCGATACACGATAGATCCCCGGCCGGGACATGCCCCGAAAAACGCCGAGAGAATTGCCCACAAGAGGAAGACGGCGCCAAGAAGAAAGTCACTGTATTCAGGCGTAAGGAGCCGCGACAGGCGATCCATGAAAGCAATGCTCTCACGATCGAACCGGACCGGCAACCGCAGATCCCTCGCTTCGCTCGGGATGACAGTGCTTTTTGTGACGCGAACTTTAGGGTGAGGAGAATTGCAGCATCTCGGCCTCATGATGGGCACGTTTTCTTGACCCCGCGCCCGGTAGTTCCGTATGCTCACAGCGTTTACGCCCGGTGGAGGGTTCCCCACTCCAACCCGCGCAGGGAGATTACGATGAACGCTCCTTCCCCGACACTTTCCCCCGGGCAGACATTTGCGCAGAGCGCCAAGGCTCAGCCATACTTGGTCCGCCGCGCCGCGGTCCTCGGCGCCGGCACCATGGGCTCGCGCATCGCCGCCCACCTGGCGAATGCAGGGATTCCAGTGCTGATGCTCGACATTTCTCCGCAGCAAGGCGCCGTGGAACCGGCCCGCGCTGCACTTGAGACTCTAAGCAAGGCCAAGCCTGCCGCGTTTTACGAGCCGGCAAATGCGCGGCTGATTACGGCAGGAACGTTCGATCGCGATCTGGCTGGCATTGCGCAGTGCGACTGGGTGATTGAAGCGGTCGCCGAAAACCTCGAAATTAAAACCGCGCTGCTTGCGCGCGTGCTGCCCCACCTGGCTCCGCACGCAGTGCTCACGACCAACACCTCGGGATTGCCGATCGCGCAAATCGGTGCTGTTGTCGGCGCGGCGAAGCAACGATTCTTCGGAACCCATTTCTTCAATCCGCCCCGCTACATGAAGCTGCTCGAGGTGATTCCGACAAAACAGTCCGACCCGGCGCTGGTGGCCTCGTTCGCAGCCTTCGCCGATCGCCTGCTCGGCAAGCAGGTAGTGTTTGCCAATGACACGCCAAACTTTATTGCCAATCGCATCGGCGTTTCTGTCATGTTCAACGCCGCAAACCTCATGCTCGAGCAAGGCCTGACTGTTGAAGAAGTGGACGCGCTCACCGGCCCCGCTCTCGGGTGGCCGCGCACGGGGACATTTCGACTCGCGGACATGGTCGGGATCGACATCCTGGCGCATGTGGCCGCGAATTTTCCGGGAGGCGTAAGCGAGGGCAAGTTTGCCGGGGTGCTCAGCGAGCTGATGAAGCGGAAGTGGCTCGGCGACAAGACGGGACAAGGCTTCTACAGGAAGACGCGCGGAGCGGGCGGCAAAGACGAGAGGCTGGTTCTGGACCTGGCGACGCTTGAGTATCGGCCCGCAGCCAAACCGGCGCTGCCTTCGCTCGACCTGGCGAAGAATGCGGCGACACTGGCGGAGCGGCTGAAGCTGCTGCTTGCCAACGATCCGAAAAAGGACAAGGCTGCGGGATTTTTGTGGCCGTTTCTTGGCGCGTTGTGGAGCTTTGCGGCAGACCGCGTGGGCGAAGTAGCGAACGACATTCCTTCAATCGACAACGCCATGCGCGCGGGCTTCAATTGGGAGATGGGCCCGTTTGAAATGGCGGACGCCGCAGGCGTGGCGCAAGCCGCAAGCCGCATGAAGGCGCTTGGCATTCCCGTAAGTGCGCGTATTGAAGCGCTGCTGGCCGTGGGACAAAGTTCGTGGTACGCAAGCGATGGGCGAGCGTGCCTTCAGCCGGCAAGCGGAATCATGGAGCCCGTTGCGGCCATCGAAGGCCATGCGCGGGTTGCTGATTTCAAGCGAGCGCATAAGGTGGTTCGCACCAATGCCGGCGCGTCGCTCGTGGACCTGGGCGACGGAATCGGCTGCCTCGAGTTGCACTCGCTGAAGAATGCCATCGGCGGCGATGTGCTCTCCATGATCTCGTCGGTCTTGAAGCCTGACTCGGCCGCGGTGCGCGACTTTCAGGGATTTGTGATCACGGGCGACAGAGACAACTTCTCCGTCGGCGCAAATCTGATGCAGCTGCTGATGCTGGCGCAGGAAGGCGAATGGGATGAGGTGGCCGGGGTCATCCACAGCTTCCAGCAGATGACGGCGGCCATCAAGTTCTGCCCGCGACCGGTGGTGGTTGCGCCGTTCGGGATGGCGCTGGGCGGGGGAGCGGAGATTTGCCTGCACGGAACGCGCCGCCAGCCCCACGCGGAAACGTACATTGGCCTGGTGGAAGCGGGCGTGGGGTTGATTCCTGCCGGAGGCGGAACAAAGGAGATGTTGCTGCGCGCCGTTGATGCGGCCACCGCGCTGGCTCCGCCTGACGCGCGTGATCCGACCTCGCGCTTTGCCCAGTCGGCGGAGATGGGCGCTGCGCTACGGCGGGTGTTCGAGTTGATCGCGATGGCCAAGGTGTCCACATCGGCAGCGGAGGCGCGCACCATGGGCCTGTTTGCGGCGAGCGACCGCATTACGCTGAATCGCGAACGGCTGCTGCTGGATGCGAAGGCGCAGGCCGCCACTCTGGCTGAAGCCGGCTACAGCGCTCCGCAACCGCGCACCGTGCCTGCACCGGGAGCGTCGGCGCTGGCCGCGCTCGAGACCGGGGTCTACCTGATGGGCGAGGCGGGATACGCCTCAGAGCACGACCAGAAGGTGGCGCGGTGGATTGCCTATATTCTTGCCGGCGGCTGCGTAACGGCGGGCGCGCCGCTGACGGAGCAGTACGTGCTCGATCTGGAACGCGAGGCGTTTCTCTCGCTCTGCGGCGAGCGCAAGACGCAGGAGCGGATTACCTTCACGCTGAAAACTGGCAAGCCGCTGAGGAACTAATATGGCCGAACTAAACGAGGCCAGCCGAACCGGATGGCGGCCGCAATCGCTCAAAAGGAGCAACTGAAATGCCGAATGTTGTGCTGGTGAGCGCCGTTCGTACCCCTGTTGGCCGCGCGCCCAAAGGCGCTCTTTCAACCACGCGCCCTGACGACCTGGCCGCGCTTGCCTTGAGCGGGGCTTTGGACAGGGTTTCTGCGCTGGACAAACGAGAGATTGACGACGTGATCCTGGGCTGCGCGCAGCCGGAGGGCGAGCAGGGGTGGGACGTGGCGCGCTGGGCGATTTTGCGAGCGGGCTGGCCCGTGGAGATACCGGGCGCCACGATCAATCGACTTTGCTCGTCGGGCCTCGAGGCTATTGCGATTGCAGATCAGCGCATCCGTGCCGGCGCCAGCCGCGTCATCGTTGCGGGTGGCGTAGAAACGATGAGCATGCTGCCCTTTTCAGGTCTGAAGCCGAGCCCGAACCCGTGGATGGCGGATCACTATCCGGCGTCGTTGCTGACGATGGGACTGACGGCCGAGCGGGTAGCGCGCCACTACAACGTGAGCCGCGAAGACCAGGACGCCTTCGCGCTGGAGAGCCACCGGAAGGCGGTGGCGGCGCAGGCAGCGGGTCGATTCAACAGCGAGTTGGTCCCAGTGCCGGTGACGACGGCGGTGCCCGGCGCGAAGGCGGGAAAACCTACGACAACAGAGACGCTGTTTTCAGTGGACGAAGGCCCGCGGGCGGATACGTCAGCGGAGGCGCTTGCCAAGCTGAAGCCGGCCTTCCATGCGCAAGGGACGGTGACAGCCGGAAACGCATCGCAGACCTCGGACGGCGCTGCCGCCGTGGTGCTGATGGACGAGGAGCGAGCGAATGAGCTGAGCCTCAAGCCGCTGGCGCGCCTGGTGGCTTATGCGGTGACCGGCTGCCTGCCCGAAGAGATGGGCATTGGCCCCATCACCGCCATTCCCAAGGCACTGAGGCGCGCCGGCCTCACCCTCAACGAGATCGACCTGATCGAGCTGAACGAGGCATTCGCATCGCAGGCGCTGGCGGTGATGCGGGAACTCGGCCTCGATCCGGCGCGCGTGAATGTCAATGGCGGCGCCATCGCGCTCGGGCATCCGCTGGGCTGCACGGGAGCCAAGCTGACGGCAACGCTGCTGGGAGAGATGGCGCGGCGCAAGGCGCGCTACGGCATGGTGACGATGTGCGTAGGCGGGGGTATGGGCGCGGCGGGGATTTTTGAAAATCTGGGGTGAGGAAGCATGCGCCGAAATTGACTTCGCAAATTGCTTCCTCTACGATTGGTCCCCAAGTTACTCCCTTCAAGAAAGCGGTCATGTATGCGACTTCGGACCTGGCTGATACCAGTCATCGCTCTATCTATGTCGGTTTCGAGTTTTGGGGAACATGTGGCGCTGGACCCGACAGGAGGATTGGCTTCCTGCGGTTGTTGCGGTACGTTTTTCTTCATCCCCATCATCTTTCTTGCCCTGAGCGTGGCCCTGCTGGTGTGGGTGGCCCGCGATGCCAAAGCACGCGGGATGGACAGCGCGATTCTGTGGATGCTGCTGGTCTTTTTCCTGAACCTGCTTGGCCTGATTATTTACCTGCTTGCCAGGCCACAGGGCAACCTTGTTCCATGCCCCAACTGCGGCAACCAGCGCCTGCAGGCGAGCGTGAGATGCCCCCATTGCGGAATTGGTTCCTAAGGCCTGAACCCTGGCTGGCAGCCGTCGTGGTTGCCGGCGGGCTGTTGGGGGCGGACGCCATGCGTGCGCCCCAGAACCAGCTGAGCGTGCGCGTGTTTACCGCCGGCGTGGCAGGCTACCACAGCTATATTCAACCGTTCAGCGGCCGCTTTATTCGCTGCCGCTACAATCCCACATGTTCGGTTTATTCGGTTGAGGCTGTGCGCAAGTACGGCATCGCCAAGGGCGCCTGGATGGGCATGCGGCGCATCGCCCGGTGCCAGAAAAGCATTCCGATGGGAACGGGCGATCCGGTGCCCTGAGGTGAACAATCTGATCGGCTGATTGAGCGAGAGTCGCGGGCGAGAAAAACAGAAACAGCCAGGATTTCTCCCGGCTGCTTCCCTTCCTCCATTAAAACTGCGCTGGCCTGATCAGGGCCGCCGCAACTACGCCTTGGCGGTGGCCAAAGCCTTTACGCGCTTGTTGAGGCGGCTCTTGTAGCGGGAGACGGTGTTCTTGTGGAGAACGCCCTTCTGGACGCTCTTGTCGAGGGTGGAGACGGTCTCACGATACTGGGTCTGGGCTACCTTGGCGTCGCCGGCAGTGATGGCCTCGCGCATGGCGCGCAGGCTGGTGCGCACGCGGCTGCGGTTGGCGCGGTTCACATCGGTGCGGGTGACTGTCTGGCGGGCGCGCTTCAGCGCGGATACATGGTTTGCCATTGCTCTTCCTTAAGCTTGAGCCCTGTTGTCAGGGGCGAAAATCGCTGGTCCTGTGCAGGGAAAATGATGCGGTAAAGAATGCAAGTCGAGCCGCATCCCTCGCAGTCTTTTAGTTTACGGGAATCGGGGCTGCGGGTCAATGCTGGATGGGGCCGCCTGCAGATCGCGAATGGAACGGAGTTCGTCCACTTGTACGCCCCAAACAGTGTCCGTGCGGCGGGTTCCGTCGGGAAGCCACTTGTCCTTCTGATAAAAGTGCTCGGCACGCGTGTTGCCCACAAGCACCCACAACATGGCTTGGCGAAATCCTGCCTCGACGAGGTGAGCGCGCGCGGCCTGCACCAGGGCCAGCCCGACGCCCCGGCCCCAGTGCTCGGGATCGACATAGAGGGCGACCAACTCGCCGTAGCCGCTGAGGTCTTCACTGCGGGCGGCCATGGTGGTAGCGAATCCGAGAACAGACTCGCTTTCGAGGGCAACAATCGTGTGGGGCTTTTGAGGATCGCTGGTGGCAAAGTCGTAATGGGACGCGCGATCTTCAGGGCGGAGCTGATCGAGGTACTGCTGCGGCAAGAGCATGCGATAGGCCACCTGCCATGAGCGCACATGCACGCCAGCGACGGCCATCTCATCCCCGGGTTGGGCTGGACGCAGCAACATTCCAGAAGTATTGCATGCAGGGAGGTTCCGGGCGTGGGCGATGATCCGGGTGAGCACGGATGCCGCATGAGCCTCGCGACTGGCGGAGGTTCGGTGTACGCTGCATCACCGAGGTAATCCCTGGCAACAGCAAGGTAATCACGGTCCAGCGGTACGTGAGTGCCAGGACGTTGGAAGACAGAATGGCGACCGGAAGTGGAAGAGCCGATGCCTTTCCCGCTTGCTTTCTCGCGAGTCCGTGAGTCCGGCCAAGAATTTGGTGCCAAAGAGCTTAGGCAGGGACGTCGCGGCCCCGCCTGTGCCTCGCGCCCGGCTGAAACTGGACGCTGCGCGCGCGGTTGCCGATCGAACAAGAGCCGAACTTTCCCCGGCCGGCTTGTGCATTTATGAGCCTGGAGGTACCTACCAAGGCACAGCCTGAAGTTAAAATCGATCCGCTGCCGATTGACGCTTCGGTCCGGTCGCGCTACTCTCAGGCCAGATAAAGGATTTGGTCGCCTACGCCATCCCGCGGTTTCCAGAGGTAGCCAGAAGATCAAGCTCGCCCCTGCGCCGCATTCCTGGTTTGTTCTTTAACGCTGTTGCCACGTCTCCCACCGCATACCCTGCTGCGCCTCGCGCGCTTACTGCCTACGAAAACTACACAACCTTGCCGGGCGGGTCCAATTCAGGATCCTCCCGGCTACTTTCATGCGTTCAACGCCGCATTGGAGGCTATCGACTATTTTGAAGATCGCTCTGGAGATCACGCCCAACCTCGAGCCCTTGTTCGGGACTCGCGATGAAAACCTCAGACTCATGGAAGATTCACTCGGTGTCCGGATCGATCTGCGTTCCGACGCCGTGCATGTAGAGGGACCCGACGAGGGAGTGACCAGAGTCCAGCGCATCTTTCAGGACTTTGAGGCACTGCGCCGCCAGGGCGTCAATCCACATAACGGAGAACTGAACGGAATGTTGCGGCTTGTTGTTGCCGATCCGGCCACAACGCTGCGCTCGCTGTCCGACAGCGGCAAACAACGCTCGGCAGGCGTGAAGCGCACGGTGCAGCCGCGCTCGATCAACCAGCGCAAGTACGTTGAAGCCATCGAGCAGAACGACATGGTGTTTGGCGTGGGGCCCGCGGGCACCGGCAAAACCTACCTGGCCGTGGCCATGGCCGTAGCCGCCATCAACGCCAAGAAGGTCAGCCGCATCGTGCTGGTGCGCCCCGCTGTTGAAGCCGGGGAACGGCTCGGCTTTTTGCCGGGCTCGCTGCAGGAAAAGGTCGATCCTTATCTGCGGCCACTCTACGACGCGCTCTACGACCTGCTCGACGCCGAGAAGGTTGACAAGATGCTGGAGAAGAACGTGATCGAGGTTGCGCCGCTCGCGTTTATGCGCGGCCGCACCCTGAACGACGCGTTCATCATCATGGNNACCATCGAACAGATGAAGATGTTTTTGACGCGCATGGGGGCCAACTCCAAAGCCGTCATCACGGGCGACATCACGCAGATTGATCTGCCCAATCCGCGCAAGTCGGGACTGCTGGACGCAATCAACATTCTCGATGGCGTGGAGGGCATTCACTTCTGCCACTTTGAGGATGGAGACGTAGTTCGCCATGCGCTGGTGCAGAGGATCGTGCGCGCCTACGAGTCCCAAAAGCCGCAGCAGCAGCAGTTGCCGCTGGCGATGGAGGAGGCGATTGAAGTGGGAACACAGCCACGGGAAGATCAGCAGACCGCGCAGACGGCTCATCCGGCCAAACCGCAGTAATGTTTCCTGGGGAAGATAGGGCCCGGGTCGCGGAAACGCGGTCCGGGCTCTTTCTATTTGCGCACGAACCCCCAAAATTCGCCCTCATCCATCCTTGCGGGTGCCCCTGGTCTCGCTTTTGAGACCAGGGATCGATGCCGTTTCTTCCCTGGCGATCTATTTCGGCAGAAGGCNNTCCAGCATTCCGTTGAGGAAGTTGATGGACTCAGTAGCGCAGTAACGCCGTGCAATCTCGAGTGCTTCATTGATGACGATCTGAAACGGCGTGCCCTTGAAGCCGATCATCTCGCCTACGGCCATGCGCAGTAGGTTGCGATCGACGGCGGGCATGCGCTCAAGGCGCCAGTGTTTTGAGTTGGCGATGAGGAGCGAGTCAATCAGCTCCTGATGGGCGACGGCAACACGATAGAGGTCGTCAGCAAAGCCGCGTACGTCGGGCTCGACTTCGTCGCCGGCTTTCCAGAAAGTGGCGCGTACCTGGTCAGGCGTCTGCTTGCCGACGTCGGCCTGAAAGAGCATCTGCATGGCCAGCTCGCGCGACTTGCGGCGCCCGGAAGAGTGATGAGTCCCTGTGGTCAAGCACGACCGCCTGACTCGCTCTCGTTCTTCAGGAGCTTGCGGCGCAAACTGACCATCTCAATGGCAGCTGCGGCGGCTTCAAAGCCCTTGTTTCCGGCCTTGATACCGGCGCGGTTGAGGGCCTGCTCCAGCGTTTCACAGGTGAGCACGCCGAAGCTGTGCGGGATGCCGGTTTCCTGCTGCGATTGGCCGATGCCGCGGGCCACCTCGTTGTAAATAGCTTCGTAATGAGCAGTTTCGCCGCGAAGCAAACAGCCGAGGGGGATGATTGCGTCCACTTGGCCAAGATTAGCCAAGGTGCGGGCCGCCGAGGGAATTTCCCAGGCTCCGGGAACCCGGACCACCTGAATGTCGGATCGCGCGGCGCCGCTTCGCAGCAACGCATCGAGTGCGCCCTCGAGCAGGCGATCGGTGATGACAGCGTTCCAGCGGGCAACGATGACGGCGAACTTCATGCCGGCCGCCGAGAGGTCGCCTTCAAGAGCAACTGGCCTGCCTTTGACCGGGTCGGTCCACGCCCAGAAGCTGAAGGCGAATCCGGGCTCGGGCTCGACGGTGAAGATCTGCGATTTCCAGTGGGTGGCCGTGATGGGCGACAAGCCGGCAACGGCTGCCTCGCCCCCTTGCGCTCGCAGCCACGCTGCGGCGGCTTGATGGACTGAATCGAGGGCAGTAACTTCAACCAGGACATCGGCGGTCGCAGGAAACTGGCCGTCGACAAATTCAAGATTGCCGAACGGGGCCAGAAAAGCGGCGCCACGACTCGTCTCCTCTTTCCATCCCTTGCCGGGAGCAAAGCCCAGCGCCGCAAAGAAGCTCGCCAGGCGGTCATAGGCGGCGGCACTGCCGGCGGGACGTAGAAAGGAGATGCCCTTGATCATATGTTCGATTCTAACGTGCGGAAGGCAGGGAACAAGAAGGCACGGAATAGAGATTACGGGCCAGGATTTTCAAAACAGGAAGGCCGGCGCGAGGCCGGCCTTCGATTTCTGCGATTGCGATGATGCGCAGTTTACGTGGTGGAGCGCGGGACTACGACGATCCTCGTAGCGGGAACGACAGTTCCGGAACCAGTATAGGTGCAGCCCGCGTCATTGCCGCCCGCCGTTACCGGTGTGCAGGCGGGAAGGTTGGGACTGATCTGCTGCGAATCCGTCGGCGGAGTGGCCGCGGAGGGATTGTTGGGAATGGAGATGTAGTGAATCTTGTTGTCGCCCGCCGTGGAGACAAAGAAGATGGAGTCGTCCGCCGTAAATGCTCCGGCAAGCGGCGCCGTAACCGCCGTGCCGCCGGCGAGGGTGACATAGCCGACAGTGCCGGCCCCGCCCGTGGAGCTGGGCAAATAGTAGGGCAGCTGTGCGCCGGGG
>PLST01000290.1 GCA_003164255.1 Acidobacteriaceae bacterium
CAAAACACCCAATTCATTGAATTTCCAGGTTAAGTATCTCGAAAATCGTAACACTCTGATTGAACATTTCGCACGTTTCGTAACACTCTGATTGAACATTTCGCGCTGTTTCGGCTAAATGAATTTGAATGGTTAACGTTGTCGAAGTACCACAAATGGTTCCACTTATCGCCCCACTTCGTGAGCCGCGTCACCCCCGAAACCCCGTTCAAATAAAATTCGGCNNTCGGCGCGCTGCAGCAGCTTCTCCGCGCCGGGATCCTTCCGCATCGTATCCAGTGCCTGCGTAACCAGCCGGTAGTTGTTCTGCGACGCAGCCGTGTCGCCGGACTCCCGCGCAATGCCTGCCAGCAGATAATGCGCATGCGCGCTGAGCGCCTGTTGCCCGAGCTTATCCGCCTTGGGCAAATCGCGCTGCAATTCCTGCCGGGCGTGGGCATTGTCGTGGCTCTGCATCATGGCCTCGGCCATATAAATGCCGGCCTCCGTCGAGGAGTACTTCAGGCTTGCTTCATCGGCTTTCTCGATCAGGCCTTTGAGATTCGAAATTGCAGCCCCCCCGGACTTCTCGCGCACCTGCACCTGCGCAAGAGCTATCTTGGCCAGCAAAATCCGCTCGCTCTCCTTGCTCCGCGTGGCGGCCTGCAGCGCTTGATCGTAGAGCGCGTGAGCCGCTTTGTAGTTCCCCTGGTAGAAAAGTGCATCCCCCTGGAATCCAAGGGTCTGGCCCACCAAACCGTCATTTTTCAACTCGCGCGAAAGTCCCAGCGCCTCGTCCAGTGCAGCTTTGGCTTCATCCGCACGCCCCGCCAGGATGAGCGCATCGCCGTAACCTCCCAGAATCTCCGCCATCCAGAAGGTCCTGTCCTTCAGGTTGCGGAAAGTCTTCAGGGCCTCCTGCTTGGCGTTCACGGCCGCGCCGTAGCGACCCTGGTAATCAAACACGGCTCCCAGGCCATACGATTCCAGCGCCGCACCATGTTGATCGTTGATGCTGCGCCGCAAATCCAGTGCCCTCATGTAGTCGGCGATCGCCTGGTCGTATTGCCCCATGCTCGCAAGTGCCTGGCCCAGATTGTGCAATGCGTCGACAATGTCCGCGGGATTCTTCGATTTCTCGCGCAGTTGAAGCACTTGCTGCAGATAGGTGAGCGCGTCTTCGTAACGGCTCTCTTCCGAATATGTCTGGCCGATGTTGTTCAGCAAGTCAGCCTGCGCACTTTCATTGCCGAGTTCGCGCTCCAGCTCGAGTGCGTCTTTGTAGTTTTTCAGCGCCTGCTCGTGGTCGCCGCGATCATCAAAGAAATTACCCAGATCCATCAGCGTTCCGCCCATGCCGCGTTTGTCGCCGATGTCGGTGCGAATCTGCAGCGCCTCCTGGTAATTCGTCAGAGCGTCCTGGTTCTTGCCAAGCGAAACCTCTGCCGTGGCAAGTTCATTCAGGCTCAATCCCATTCCTTTCTTCTGTCCAATGCTCCGCCAGATGGTCAGCGCCTCCTGCTCGTTGCGCACAACTTCATCCGGCTTGCTCAACATGCGGTATGCCACCGCCATCAGATGCAGACTGGTTGCCTTCTGTTCCTGGTTGTCCACCTGCACGGCGAGGCTGTACGCCTGGTTCAGCGACTGAAGGCTGCCCTGCGGATCCTGGCTCTTGATCTGGATGCGGCCCATGTCAATGTTGGCGCCAACATCCTTGGGATTCGAGGCGAGAATCTTCTCGTAGTAGGAGCGAGCTTTCGGCACGTCGCCTGAATCTTCGTAGAGTTTGGCCAGCGCTGCTTTAACGTCGGAGTTGTCGGGTGAAACCGCGGCCAGATTCTCATAGGCCTTGATGGCGTCGGGATAGTTGTTCATCACCTGCAGTTCGATGGCAGAGATCAGGTACTTCTCTGCGGTCGGCAGGTCCTGGCTCAGACCAACAGCTTCCTTCGCGGACTCTTCCGCGTCGCCGTCGTAACCGAGAAGGGCGTCCACTTGAGCGAGCCTTGAAAAAGCGAGCGCAAAGCTGGGGTCTTCCTTTGTGGCTGCCAGGAATTGCTTTTGCGCTTCAAGATTCTTGCCGTCGCGCTGCAGCGTGATGCCCAAGTTGAAGTCGCGCAGTGCGGCCACTGATTTTGAGGTGGGCTGAAACGAGCTAGCCTTCAGGTCGCTCAGTACGCTGGCCGGCAGGGCCAGCTTCTGGCGGATTGAATCGGCCAGACGGTCGACTGCGGCCGGGATCTCATTGTCATTCGCCACATCCACCTTCAGCGAGTCCGTATGCCCGCTCTTGATGTCCTGGACTGTGGCATCGATTCGGATGGACGTGCCAAACCGGGCAAACTGTCCCCAAACCACGCGATCCGCGCTGGAGAAACTCGCGACTCGCCCGATCGTTGCCGCGTCAAGCACCGTGTCAGAGGAGATGCGCAGGTCACTGAAGATCTGGTGCAAGCTGTTCGGGCTCACCGTGCGCAATTGCGCGGACTGGCCGACATCCGTGCTGAGCATGTCAGCCAGGCTGGGCCCAAGCCAGTCGAGAGATGAATCGGAGGACGCATTGCGAAACGGTAGAATCGCCAGCGAAACGACCGGACCGCTGGGTCCGGAGTGTGCGTTGGTCCCAGGCTTGAAAATCTGGCCGCGCAGCAGGAAGAGCACAATTGCCACAAGGACGACGGCGGCAATCCCCGCAAACTTCATCCACAGCCGAAGTTGTACCGTGGGCTTGGCCTTCGCGTCAGGCGGCAGGACGTGAACCGAGTGCTCGCCCTCCCATGTGCGAAGATCCTTTAGGACATCGGAAACGCTCTTGTACCTGAATTCAAGATCGCGTTCGATGCACTTGCTGACAATTCCGCTTAACGCACCGGGAATTTGGGCGTCCAGTTCTGCCACTGGAATGGCGCGCTCCTGGGTCCGCTTGATGAGGCTTGCCAGCGCGCTCTCCGCCTTGAACGGCATGGCCCCGGTCAGCAGTTCGTAGAGAATCAGGCCAATCGCAAAAAGGTCCGAACGTTGATCGAGCTCCTTGCCGAGCGCCTGCTCAGGCGACATGTAGTCCATGGTGCCGACCAGCGCACCCGTCTGGGTCATGCCGTCGCCCTCAACCATGCGCGCCAGGCCAAAATCCATCACCAGGATGCGGCCCGTTCGGTCCTGCATGATGTTTTGCGGCTTCAAGTCGCGGTGAATTACTCCTACATTGTGTGCCGCCTCCAGAGCCAGGCATACTTGCTCGATAATGACGACTGCTTCCTCGGGCGGAAACTTTGATCTTTCAAGGATGATCGAACGTAGATCCTTGCCCTCGACGAACTCCATGGTGATGAAGCGGAGTCCCTCAGCTTCACCTAAATCGTAAATGCGGATGACGTTGCGGTGCGTGACCTGGTGCGAGAGGAGCAATTCCTGCTTGAAACGCGCCAAAATGGAGGGGTTCGAAGCAAGCTCAGGACGAATGACTTTGAGCGCCACGAACCGGTCGAGTTCGCGGTCCGATGCCTTGTAGACCGCTCCCATTCCGCCTTGACCCAGCAGTTGCAGGATTTCATAGCGGCCACCGAGCACGTCGCCGATCTGCAACACGGCTGCGCCGGAATACATCTCGCCACCCGAGTTCGGCGCCGGTGTGCGCCGCGGCGAAGAGCGCGGTGCGATGGTTGCGCCCGCGTCGTAGAGAGTGGCGTTGGGGTCGACAGGCAACCGGGCATCAATCACAGTCGCGTTTGGATCAAATTGCACCGGGCCGGAACCCACCATGGTGGCGCCGGGATCGACCGACTCCGCAACCGAGCCGGACGTCGGAGCTGAGTTCTGCGGAACAATGGTTTCACCGCCGCTGGAGCTCTCGCCGGCAAACGGGGTCCCTACGCCGGCTCCTCCCGGCATTTTGGACACGGGCTTACCGTCCGGTCTTGGTTTGGAGTCATCCATTTTTGGGCTCGACAGCCAACGCTAAGAATTGAGGAAAGCGCGCCCGACTCGCGCGCCAAGGGGCCCATCCGGGCTGGTTGTGGGTAAAGTATATACCGCGTAAGGCCTGATGGCACCACGTTTTGGCCTTGGTGGCCTTCGGAACCCAAAAGCCGCAGGAATCCATCCCCAAGCGCTCGCCCCTCCGGTTGTTTGCGGACAATCTCCGTTAAGGTACAGTGAAAGTGCGGAATGCAAGCGGGGTCCTGATTTCAGCATAAAGGAGAATCGATGCGGATTTTTTCGTTGCTTGCAGGCATTGTCTGTCTGTTCACCGTATTGATCGATTCGTTCCAAACCATCATTCTGCCGCGTCGCGCCACCGGACGATTTCGACTGACGCGGATCTTCTACATTGCCACATGGAAACCGTGGGTGTTCTTCACCGGGAGCATCCACAATGCGCGAAAACGCGAAACGGTCCTCAGCTACTACGGACCATTGTCACTGATCCTTTTGCTCATGGTGTGGGCGGGATCGATGGTCGTCGGCTTCGCGCTCATTTTCTATTCTCTCGGCAGTCCTTTCCACGACCCAACACAACCTACGCAGCTTCGATCCGACCTTTACGTCAGCGGTACAACCATCTTTACGTTGGGACTTGGGGACGTAACACCGCAAAGCCAACTGACACGAGTGATCGTGGTCCTTGAAGCTGGAACGGGGCTCGGTTTTCTGGCGGTGGTCATGGGATACTTTCCGGTTCTCTATGGCGCATTTTCCCGTCGCGAGGTAAGCATCTCCCTGCTCGACGCGCGAGCAGGATCGCCTCCCACCGCCGCGGAACTGATACGTCGCCATTCTTATCAAGGCGCAGAGCAGGCTCTTTCAACTCTGCTGGAAGAGTGGGAACGCTGGTCTGCCGAACTGCTTGAAAGCCATATCTCCTATCCCCAACTCTGCTATTTTCGTTCGCAACATACCAATCAAAGCTGGATCAGCGCACTGACCGCGATCCTCGACTCTTCAGCACTTCTCATCGTCGGTGTGCGGGGAAATGAAGCACGCCAGGCCCAACTGACCTTTGCAATGGCCCGTCATGCAATGGTCGACCTCACCCAGATTTTTTCCCTAAAGCCGCTTCAGGGTTTGCCCGACCGGCTTCCGCTTGAGCGCTACGAGCGACTTCATGGCATGCTTTGCCAGACTGGTTTGAGCGCATGCCGCGATTTGCACTTTTTTAATCGGCTACGCGATATGCGTGCACTTTATGAGGGCTATGCCGCCGCGCTGAGCGAGTACCTTTGCATGCCGCTGCCGCCTTGGATCGCAGACCAGCCTCACAAGGACAACTGGCTCGCAGTAGCCCGGTTGCGCGCCCAGACTGAATCGGCAGAATCGCTACCCAGTCAGCAATTGCCGGCAGATCACGCACCGCACACGATCGAAAGCCTGGTGGATAAACATCACGAGTTTTAAAGCGAGCTTACCGATCGGCTTGCCCCTCGGATGATGCTTATGCCTTGCATTCCGGAAATGCCGTAATGCGCAACTTGGCCGCAGCATACGGAATCAGCGTGATTTCTTCAAGCGGCTCATCTGTTTCCACTGGACTCGGTGGCAACGGATCGGCAACTCCATCCACTGCACGCCATCGATTGAGTTTTCGCGCTTTCACGCTCAGCTTCACCGGAGCGTTTCCGCGCGTAAAAGGCGCCTCGCCAACAGCACTTTCGGCTGCGGCAATGCTCTTCGCAGGGTCGTCCTTATCGAGAATCAGTGCGTAATTCCATTGGGTGGTCGGGAATACCTGCCAGTCCGCGGTCATCCCCCGGTCGCGAAGCTTTACCCAGCTTTCCCCGATGCCGTAGGAAAATACCAACGGCCCACGCTCAATCGAAATCGAGTTATTGAATCCCCTTGGAATGCGCGGAGCCATGGGGAAGGTAATTTCAACCACATCCCCAGCCCTCCATTCACGCTCAACCTTTGCGAAGGTACCTGGCGCTGCATCGCCAATCCCTTCGCCATTCACATGTATTCTTACCCCCTTGGCCCACTCCGGAATCCGCAGCCGCAACGGGAAGCTGAGGGACGAACTCGGATTGATGGAAAGCCGTACCTTCCCGCGAAATGGATAATCGGTTTCCTCCACAAGATGGACAGCCGTGCCGCTCAGCGTAGTACGAACCTCGCAAGGTGCATACACCGCTGCCACCAGTCCATCGTTATCGCCACCGGTCCCCTCGACCGTACACATAAACAACGCGTCGGTGAACTTTGGCCATCCCTGGTGAAAATTCGCCGTGCAGCAACCGAAGTTCGGCTCAAGTCCGTACAGGTTTGACTCGGGACCATCCGTTGTCCACGGTTTCCTGTGCAGGCTGCACTCCACCTGGTTTGGTTCCTGGTTGTACTGGTGTGCCCACATATCATCAGTGAATGTGCCCGGCAAAGCGTTGAACGCCAATCGCTCAAGCCGGTCTGCAAAAAACGGATCACCGGTGACCGCAAGACAATGCTCGAGAGAGAACATGAACTCAACCACTGTACATAGTTCAGAGCCCTGCGAAGGATCCGGGCCAGCAAGATGTTCGTCACAGGAAAACATGCCGTTCGGCAAGCCATGATACTTGTCCAGCTCTGCAATCATCTTTGCCGCCGCTGATCTGTCGGCATCAGAACCGGAAACCAACGACCAGATCGGGCCAGCCTTCACCGCTTGTCCGTTATTCACGCCGTGCGTGGCGAGCGCCAGATCCTTCAGGCCATCTCCCTCGCTCAGCTTGAGAAACTCCGCAGTGATCCGCTGCTTGTATTCGAAATTCGCGTATTGCCCCACCCAGTCGTGGCCCTGCTCACGTAACAAGCGCGCCAGTTCCAACAGATACGGCGCACCCGTACGCCGATACAGCCAAATCACGCTCAGGACCTCATCCTGCCAGCGGAACTTGCCCCAGTCTCGAAGCGGCCGGCCGGGAAGCTCCTTCAGCTGAAATTGGAAGTATCGATCCATCAATGGAATTACACGCGTGTCGCCCGCTAATTCTTCATATTGCGTCAGCACTTTCAGCATCACAATACGCGGCCACCAGTCGTCGTTTGACGCCGGCCCGATCATTCCGCTTGCGGCCTGGTGCTCCAGCGTCCAGTCGATAAAGCGTTGAACTTTGGCTTTGAGTCGATCATCGTCAAGCTGCCACGCAAGAGGCACAAGCCCATCCAGAAAGTAAGGGCCGCGCTCCCACGATTCCCCATTGCCTCCCAGCCATCCGCTATTGGGACCAGCATCGGCCCATGTTTCATCCAGATGTCCACTCAGGCCGTTGACCTGGATTTGAAGCTGGCTCTTGAGCCAGCCGAGTGGACGAATCGACCCGAGCGGCAAGAAGTTGAAAGCGCCCTTCGAAAGCTGCGAGCGGTCTTGCGCAGCTGGGCTGACCGGCGCCTGGCCGGTCGAATCGCCATAGAGAGGAATTCCAGCGGCCTGAAGGGAATGGCCAAAGGGGAAGATGGATGCGAATCCAAAAAGGCTCGCTCGCTCCAGGAATTTGCGGCGCGGAAAGACGGAGGACTTCATAATGATTGGCTCCCGGCTCGAAACATCGAAGTATACTACCGCGCCTGTCGCAACCCCTCAACCAGCACGTGACCTGTGTTGCCTGAATAAAGCCACACAGCAGCGATCCCCTGAATTCGCACATCAGGTCGAATCTGGCAATGGGCTCAGGAACTGGACTTCACCAGCTTGGTAATGCGGCCTGTCCGATTCCAATCGGAGACATAGATGTCGCCATTGCGGTCGATAAAGCAGCCGTGAGCGGCACTGAAGACCGCGGTCGGAATGTCGCTCGGTAACAGCGCATAATTTGCCCACTGCGTCTTCTGGGGATTGTCCCCAAGGAACGCAACAGGAGCGTTGTCTTTATCGAGAATCGTTACGCGGCCTTCTAACTCGGAGATCACAGCATGGTCTCCGTTAAAACTCACCTGGCACGGCCGCCGCAGGTGAAGAGTTGTTGTTCGCACGAACTTTCCATCGAAGTCAAAGTGGCAAAGCCGGCGGTTCTCCCGGTCCACCACCAACAACAGCGGCTGATCGTAGCGCGTATCAACCGCCAATCCGTGATTGCAGTTGAACAATCCTTCCGTGCATCCCTTCCCTGCATAACTTGCGCGAAACGCGCCATTCTTGTCGAACCGGAAGAGCCGCGAATCCCCGTAACCATTGGCGATGAAGATAGAGCCGTCTGGCGCTGGAACGGCTGCGGTCAATCGCCACTCATTCGGCGTCTTGAATCCGGCTTCTTGAGGAGCCGTGATCTTCTGTACCACCGTGCCGTCAGTCTTCATCTTCACGAACAGCCAGTTCTCCTTCGGCGTTCCCTTCTGCACTGTGCAGTAGAAAAACTCGTCGCCGCCCTCTTCAGCGTGGACAATCGAGTGAGCCTCAGGATATTCGTGGGCAATCGTTTTCAGCAGCGTACCATCGGCGCCATAGACCAGGATCCCGGTTTCGCTTTGCGTGCTGACATAGACGCGTCCAGCCCTGTCAGTTGCAATCGCTCCGTGTGTCCCTCCAAATTCAGTGCCTGAAGGCAACCGTCCCCATCCCTGCACTACTTCATACGTCCACTCACCGTTGCCGGTCTTCATCATTGGTTCTCCTGTTCGCGTTTTGGCCGTAGCTGTCTGCGCACTTGCTTGCTTCGTGGCAAGTGCAGCCAGCGCGGTACTTCCCGCAAGCGTGCAGAATTCCCGCCTGCTGAATTTAGTTTTCGCATTCCCTGAAGGCTTCATGGCGTATTCCTCGCGACGGGCTGCACCAGGTTTCCTGCGGATTCTGGCTGAGCAGGCGTGTTGTAGAGATAGACATGGCGAAGGGATTTCAACGAATCAAGTTGAGCCGCGGCAGCCTTCGTCACCCGGGTACTACTCAAATTGATGTAACTCAACTGCGAAAGCGAAGCCAGTTTCTCAAGCCCGTCGCCAGTCACTGCAGTCCCTTCCAGATGGAGCGACCGCAGATGGGTAAACCTGCTCAGCGTAGCAAAACTCGCATCGGTGACCGCCGCGCGCCCCAACTCTGCTTCAACAATAAATGGGGCGTACTTGTTGAATTGCGCCAACTGCGTGTCTCCAAAGCTCGCTGCCACATCCACAGTATTCAGAATCAGCCCGTCAGCGGGCTTGCTCGATACAGACACAAGTTTTGCTCCCTGGCCCTCCGCCATCCGGTGGATATCATCCATGAACGCACTGTAGTCGCCCACAGGTTGCAACGGCAAATCTGGCATCTCTTCGCGAATGAACACCCCAGCAAGTTGCGTGGCCGTGGGAGATGCGCCTTGCTCGATCCACGCCTTGAGCCAGTTAATCTCCTCCGGTCTCAGCGGTGGCTTTCCTTCGGCGGGCATGAACTGCTTGTGATCTGTAGGGAGCGTGACGCGCACGACGAGAAGGCTCTTGTCCGGTTGTCCGGCCACAATTACAGCGCCGTCCTTTCCTCCCTTCATCAGCGCATCATAGGAGTCCAGGCGCAAACCGCCCTTGACTTTACCTTCCCCATGACACGCCACGCAGTTTGTCTCGAAAACCGTGTCGATGTGCCGTACGTAAAAGGAGCCGGCTGAGGGCGCTCGGCCTGCGGCACCGAGCCCCGTCAGGCGCTTGATTGAAGCCGGCATGTATTGGGTAAGGTAGTTGCTGCCGTGCGTCAATGCGCCACCCTGATCGGCCGTCCACGTAAGCAGCACAAGCACACTCGCTAGCAACCCCGGATAAACCCATGGCGCATCTCCGGCCAGCCAGGCACGCCGGGCCAGCACACAGAAGAGCACACAAAAGGTGAGCGCGATGCCGCCCCACATATGTCTTGTTACGCCCGCTCCAGCATCACCGCTTCCAAATGCCAGCAAATACCCCAGTGCCGCAGCGCCGAGGCAACAGGCAAAGCAGAGCCCCAGGACAAACTCCGCAGCCTCGCGAAGAGAGTGCCGTGAGCCTCCCATCACTTCAAGAATCGGGAGCAACACCAGCAGGCCAATAGGCAGATGCACGGCTAATGGGTGAAATCGTCCCAGGAACTGCTGCCAATCAGCGTGCGGTTTGCCGTCAAACTTGAAAATGAAAGGCAACAACAGCAGAGAGATGTTCAATGCCAGCGAAACCGACCACAAGACGCGAGTGCGCCTGCTATCTGGAAGCATTCGGGCCTCGAAGGCCGCCACATCTCGAAATTTCATCACGCCAGAAGCCCAGGAACAATATTGGCCGGAACGGGTCCCGTGAGTTTTTGATCGAGTCCCTGAAACTTGTACGTCAACTTGTTGTGGTCGATTCCCAAGCAGTGCAAAATCGTAGCATTGAAGTCGCGGACCGTGACCGGATCCTTGACCACGTTGTAACTATAATCGTCGGTCTCGCCATAGGTGATTCCCCTGCGGACGCCGCCGCCCGCCATCCATGTGGTGTAGCAGCGCGGATGATGATCACGTCCATAGTTTTCCTTGCTCAACCCTCCCTGGCTATAGACGGTGCGGCCGAACTCGCCAGCCCAGACAACCAGCGTGTCATCCAGCAATCCGCGCCGTTTCAAATCGGTGACCAGCGCATAACATGCGCGATCCACTTCCTGACAAAGGACGGGGAGCAACCCAGTCACATCGGCATGCACATCCCATCCACGTTTATAAATCTGTGTGAACCGCACTCCGCGTTCGGCCATACGCCTCGCCAAAAGGCAGTTATATGCAAACGTCCCCGGTTCCTTCGCATCCGGCCCATACAGGTCCCATGTAGACTGGGGTTCCTTGCTGAGATCCGTAAGCTCGGGTACGGATGCTTGCATCCGGAAGGCCATCTCGTACTGCGCGATCCGCGCGTTAGTCTCCGGATCTCCCATCTCCGCAAGTGTCTGCAGGTTGATCTGCTCAACAGCATCCAGCATTTTGCGGCGCACCTCGCGATCCACGCCATCCGGATCGCTCAAAAAGAGCACAGGATCCCCACCCGATCGCAAGCCGACCCCTGCATACTCCGACGAAAGGAATCCACTGCTCCACAGCCGCGATGAAACGGGTTGATTGTTTTCCTTTGGATTCGTTTTCGTCTGCAAAACCATAAAGGTGGGAAGATTGTCATTCATGCTTCCCAAACCATAGGCAAGCCACGCGCCCAGGCAGGGCTTGCCTGCATTCATATTGCCGGTGTTCATCAGCATGATTGCCGGCTCGTGATTAATAGCCTCCGTGTTTGTCGACTTGATGATGGTGAGCTCATCGACCATGCGCGCGGTATTCGGCAGCAGATCGCTCACCCATGTCTCGCTCTGGCCGTAGCGCTGGAACGCCCAATGCGATGGCGCGATGGGAAAGCGCGCCTGCCCCGCGGTCATTCCCGTCAGTTGCTGGCTGCCACGCACTGAATCAGGAATATCCTTGTCGTAAAGCGCAGCCAGATTCGGCTTATAGTCCAGCAAATCCATCTGCGGAGGCCCGCCTGACATGAACAGATAAATGGCGCGCTTGGCCTTCGGAGCAAATTGCGGCATTCTCAGCTCATCTTGACTCGACTGCCTGCCTGTCGAATCGGTCGCGTGCGCATCTCCAGTCAGTCCACGACTGCCAAGCAGCGTGGCTGCGGCGGCCCATCCCAAAACCTTGCCCGAGCGGCCCAGAAACTGTCTCCGTGTCTCGAGTGCAGCCCATTCCTGTTTCAATCCTGCGGGAATGGGAAGACCCATGACACTGGCCTCGTTCTCGGTATCCGTGCAATTCGGGTGCTGCTTCATTTGACCCCCATCGCTACTTATTCACCGTCTCGTCCAGGTTGAGCATCTCGCTCGCCACCATCGTCCATGCCGCAAGTTCCGGCTCGGGAATCGACGGATCTCGTGGTTTTTCTCCAACCGCAACCAGCTTCCGCGCGGCAACAGGATCGGCGGCATAGTGTTTTTGCATCTCGCGAAGAGACCCCTCCAGAACCGCTGCCATAGAAGGTGGAGCATCGTGCGAAAGCAAAATCTCACTCAGCATATTGATGCGTTGTTCCGGCTTGCTTCCACCAAGCTCAATCACCCTTTGCGCCAGAGCCCGCGCAGCCTCAACCCATTGCACGTCGTTCATCGTCACCAGCGCCTGCAATGGTGTGTCTGTGCGTTGACGGCGCGTGCACACCACGTCGCGCATCGGCGCATCGAAGGCATCCATATCCGGCATCGTCGCCATGCGCTTCCAATAGGTGTACATACTGCGCCTGTAAAGCGCTTCCCCATGTTGCTGCGTGTAGTTGAGTGTATCGCTAGCCGGATAACTCACCTGCTCCCACACGTTCGGCGGCTGATACGGCTTCACGCTCGGCCCGCCAATCTTGTCCACCAGCAGCCCGCCAGACTGGAGCGCAATATCGCGAAGCATCTCGGCATCCATGCGGAATCGCGGACCATGCGAAAGCAGTTGGTTCTTCGGGTCCTTTGCCAGTTGTTCCTGCGTCGACTTTGCGCTCTGTCTGTAAGCCGCCGACATCACCATCAGCTTGTACATGTGCTTCATGTTCCAGCCGCTCTCGCGAAACTCGACGGCCAGCCAATCAAGCAGTTCGGGATGCGATGGCCGTTGCCCCATGATCCCGAAGTCCTCTGTGGTCTCCACAAGGCCGGCCCCAAACACTTCGGCCCACATCCGATTCACGGTTACGCGCGCCGTCAGCGGATTCTCCGGGCTCACTGTCCACTCCGCCAGTGCCAGACGATTACGCGGCTCACCCTGTGGCAGTTGAAGAAGATAGTGCGGCGTGTTCGCCTCGACGCGCTCCGTGCGTGCCGTATAAACCCCACGCGTCAAAATATGCGCATACGCAAGGGAAGGCTTCTCCGAAGACACCTGTGTCAGGACGCCGCCCGAGGAGAGCTTGTCGAGTTGCGCGTCCAGTTGCTTCATCTGGCTGCGGATCGCGAGGGCGGTCTTGTCCACATTTTCCAGATAGAACTCGCAAACCGCGTGCCACTCGTCTTCGTTCCACTGTTGCCTGGGCCTGTTTGTCAGTTCCGCAGCGTAGTCTTCGAGAGGAAGCCGCTTCACTTCCTCAGCCGTGAGCGCCCGCGCATACATCCGGATGTCTTGATAGCGCGAGTCCCGGAGTGGGGTTGCATCAGGATGGCGATAGCCCAGTTGCATCGGGACCTGTGTGCGGATCGTTCCATGGCCCAGCGTGTCTTGAACCACGCGGGTCGCCACTGGCGCTCCGTCCACATAGATTCTGATTCCCGAAGCCTTGCCGGAGCCATCGTATGTAAAAAACACATGCTTCCAATCGCCGCTCACAGCCAAGGGATCAACGCTCGTCACCTTGATCGCGATCCTCGGTGTGGGATCGGGCGCCATTTGAGGTCCCGGCTTCTTCGCGGGCTTGGGCTTTTCAGCTTCCTTCTTGGCGTCGGGCTTCTTGTCTGGCTTGCCCTTCGCAAGATCTACCGCCGTCAGATCTCCCGGCGTCGGATAGCGAAAGGATTCCTTGATCGGGGCAGCTTTCTTTCCCGGCGCGTTCTTTTCAGGCGGCTGCTCATTGGGTACCTCGTTGATGAGATCGACGCTGATCATCCCCTTCTCAATGGAGAGATCCCATCCGCGACCGTGCTGCGTCGTGTCCATCTTCGACAACAACGCGCCTGAAGTTCCTCCGGTCGTAGTGCTTGGAGTGGATCGCGGCATGAACCAACCACCCGATGAGAACGCCTGGTTCCATTCGTAATCGCCGATCTGCCCAAGCGCGACGCGTGCGCTTCCATCCAACCGAAAATCGGGCCACAACCACGTTGTCTCGCCCCATTGCGGCTTGGACTTGCCAACCTCGAAGGTCGCCGGCTGCGCTTGCGGTGCGCTGTTCTTCAGCTCATCGCCGCCACCTTCGTCCAGACGCAGTCGCAGAATCAGCTTGTCTGTCGACACGGGCTGAGCAGGGTTCTGCCGGGAATCGATCCATTGCTCAACAAGCGCTCGCCCTTGCCGCTCCTCTGCCCTCAGTTTGCTCTCAAGTTCCGATCGCTTCGCCAGAACCTGGTTGTAGGCCTGCTGGTTCTGAGTCTTTGGAATGCGCACCACGGGCGCCCAGACCGGCCTGTCTCCGTTGAACGGCTGCTCGTCGATGTTATTGAAGAACGCGCTCAGCGCGTAAAAGTCCTTCTGCGTTGTCGGATCATATTTGTGATCGTGGCAAACCGCGCAGCCTACGGTCAGGCCCATGAATGTCGCTCCAAAAGCCTCGGTCCGCTCTCGCGTCATATTCACGCGCAACTCTTCGGGGATGGTCCCGCCCTCATTGCTGCTCACCCCCAACCGTACGTACCCACTCGCAATCAGCGGATCAAGGTTTCTCGCCGGCAGCATGTCGCCGGCAATCTGCTCCATGGCAAACTGATCGAATGGCTTGTTGTCGTTGAAGGCCCGGATCAAGTAGTCGCGATACGGCCAGATGTGACGGCTGTTGTCGTAATGCAATCCGTAGGTATCCGAATAACGCGCGTAGTCCAGCCAGTACCGAGCTCGATGCTCGCCAAAGCTCGGTCTCGCCAGAAGCCGGTCCACCAGGTGCTCATAGGCATCGGGCGACGGATCCTTCTCAAACGCTTTGACCTCTGAGGGCGTCGGCAGCAAGCCTGTCAGGTCCAGCGTGACTCGCCTGATCAGTGTCGCCCGGTCAGACTCCAGAGAGGGATGCAATCCCTCCTTTTTCATTCGCGCAAGAATGAACGCATCAATCGGCGTCTTGACCCACGGGTCGTTTCTCGCTTCAGCCGGCAAGGTGGCCTTCACAGGCTTGTCAAACGCCCAGTGTGGCCGATAGACCGCGCCCTCCTTCACCCACTCTTTCAGGACGGCAATCTCCTCCGGCTTCATCGGCCTCGCTTCACCCTGAGGCGATTGCGGCATCAGGTGATGAGGATCCTTTGACTCGATCCGCTTGATCAGTTCGCTTTCTTCCGGGTGTCCGGGAACGATTGCATCCGGATGTCCCGGCCGTTTCTGCCGTGCTGATTCTTCCAGGTCAAGCCGAAGCCCGGCCTTGCGCATCTCCGGATCAGGCCCATGGCAACTGAAGCAATTCCGCGCCAAGATAGGCTGTACATCCTGGTTGAAATCGAGGTGCTTTGCGCTCGATACCTGCGGTTCGCGGTTGTGGCAACCCACCGCCCCCCACAGCAATGCGCCGGCCATCAACAAAAGCAGAACTCTGGCACACGGGTCCGGCCTGTTCATGCAGGCTCCCCCGGAAGCAAAGGTTGCTGCTTTATCGTCTTCAAATGCATGCAATCCTGTTTCAGCCTTCGCCGGCGACTCGAGACTTCCCGCTGCATGCCTTCGGCCCTCATCCGCACCCTGAACGCCCTGGGGCAAGCGTTCCGACCTCTGCGCATAGAATCCGGTCACACTCCGGCACTTGTCGCGCATAAGAATTTCATCTTCTCGCTATGATTGTCCAGAGCGATCTGCATTCCTTCCACTGGCTTCGGCATCAGGCCTGCCATCCACGGGGCAACCAGTCTCGTAATTCAGCGGATGCAATCCTCCATCGGGAGAGCTCGCAGCGCAGGGTCTTACTGCTCCGATGGAGAGCGGCCAATGAACCTGTCGGCCCAGTGAATGAAGTACTTCATATTCGGCGCATCGGTGTGGCCACCGTCATGCTGCCTCCACGCAAGTTGGCCGTCGAGAAGTCCGTGATTGACGACGGGCATTTTCGCTACGTGATAATCCTCGTCAACTCCCAACCCTTTGGCGCCGAGAAGCTTGAACACGCGATTCGCATCCACTGTCGACCTGAAGCTGCCCTCATGATCGAGCCACCTTGCGTCGCCTTTCTCCGGGATGCCGTAACTGATGAACGTCAGCCGCGGTGCGCACAGCGCAATCAGCTCATTTGAGTCCACTGGAATGTCGCCCGGAGTCATGCTGCCGAAAGTCGCCTCGGATGCGCCGTACTTCATAAAGTTGCCGGCCATCCAGTAATATTCCCCGCCGGTCAGGCTCTCCACCGCCTCGCCGAAGTTGCGCCGAAGCGCAGTCGCGCCGCCTTTGCCTGAAGAACCCACCAGGGCCATTGCAAACCGCTGGTCAAAGGCCATCGTTACCAGCGTAGCCTTGCCGTACCGTGAAACACCTTCAATACCCACGTGCTTCGCGTCCACAGCAGAGTCGGTCTCAAGGTAGTCCAGCCCACGGCCCGCACCCCAGGCCCACGCGCGAAGCGCGCCCCAGTCGTCCGGCTTGCGCGGCTGTCCCTTGTTCACTAAACCGATAATGCCGCGTGTCAAACCAGCCCCGTTATCGGCCTGCACGCTCGCTGGATCAAGCATCGCAAAACCCCAGCCCGCCGCAGCAAGCTCCCAGGTATTCGGCGGATCGCCATCCGCATTCAACTGCGGCAATTGGAACGGCGTGACCTTCACCGGCTGCCAAGCCGGATGCTGGGCGAACACATCCTTCAACGACGGATCCTGCTGTACCAGTAATTCCTTCCACGCCTTGTTGATCCGCTCGAACTCCTCACTGGAAGGTTCGTTGGGATTCGGAAATCCGGCGCGGCCGAACATCATCAGTACCGGCACGGGTTCTTTCGCATTCGCCGGTGTCACCAGCGTCATATGTATTTTCACGTCGATCGCCGGATACGACGAATTGTCCACATGACCCACGAGGTCCTTCACAACAACAGGCGTAAACCCGATCATCTCGCGATCAACTGCCGTTACTGTCCATGTCACTTTTGGTAGCTCGCTTGGCACGCGGCCGTACACATATTTCGACAGCAGCTCGACAAGTTCCGGCCTGCGCTTTTCCCACCAGGTCTCCGCCGTCGTCACTTTCTGGCCGTCGTTCAGCGTCAGCGGATCCGAAAGGTCAGGAAACGGATTGGCCTTCGATTCGTCATAGTTTGCAGCGTTCGGCGCCTTCTCATTCCCGCTCGGCCCAGGTCGGAGCGTCTTGATCCCAAGCTGGTCCATCATGTTCTGGTGGTCCTGGTCAGCAGTCAACGTAACCGACGGCGCTGCGGGCGCGGTTTGGGCTGCGCCATAGCCTGCGGCCACGCAGGCAAGGCAGGCCTGGGCAAGTGCGGTGCTTAGGAATTGACGCATCGAATGAGCTCCCGGGGTGATATGCTGGCTTCGCTTGAAAAGCGATTTACTATCCAGCACATCCTAAACCTGTCCACTATGAAACAGACACTGAAATTACTTTTGGCCGGCAAGGTCTTCTTCCTGGCCCTCTCCGTCTCTGGGCAGATGCATTCAAACGGTGCAGCAAGCCCTCAAACGTGGGTGGCCACATGGGGAGCTTCCCAGCAGATTCCTGAACCGCAGAATGCTTTGCCGATGAACGATTTGCGCAACGCCAGCGTCCGTCAGATCTTCCATCTATCCATCGGCGGCACCGCACTGAGGATCCATTTTTCCAACACATTCGGAACTGAACCGCTCCATATAGATGCCGCCCACATTGCCAGGCCTTTGTCGAGTTCCGCCCCAACCATTGACCCCGCATCCGACAGCACCCTCACCTTCGCGGGCGAAAAGGATATAACCATTCCGCCTGGTGCTGAATTTGTTTCAGACCCGGTGGATCTTTCAGTTGCCCCACTCTCTGACCTGGCCGTGACCTATTATCTTGACTCCCCGCCAGAAACTGAAACCGGACATCCTGGTTCGCGTGCAACCACGTATCTTGTTCACGGCGATTCTGTCGGCGCTGTGAACCTGATCGATCCCAAGCCGGTGAATCACTGGTACCTGGTATCTGAAATTGATGTGTCCTCCTCGTCTGGAGCATCCTCGATCGCTGCGCTCGGCGATTCCATCACGGACGGGCATGGTGCCACAACAAACGGGAACGACCGCTGGACAGATGTGCTCGCCGCTCGTTTGCAGAGTTCGCCTGCCACCCGCAATGTGGGTGTAACCAACCAGGGCATCGGCGGAAACCACCTGCTCACCGATGGCCTTGGACCAAATGCCCTTTCCAGATTCGATCGCGATGTGCTCGCGCCCGCCGGCGTGCGATGGCTCATCGTCTTTGAAGGCGTCAACGATCTGGGAGGACTTGCAAGAAACGGTGAAGTACCTGCGGCGAGCCACGAAGCTCTCGTCAAACGTGTGGTATCGGCCTACGAGCAGATCGTTCTCCGAGCTCACGAACACGGCCTCCGCGTGTACGGGGCAACCATCACGCCCTATGTTGGATCCGATTACTATCATCCCTCGCCGCTAAGCGAAGCCGATCGGCAAACCGTAAATGCGTGGATTCGCATGCCAGGCCATTTCGATTCCATCATCGACTTAGATGCTGTCGTGCGTGACCCCCAGCACCCAGATCGGTTGCTTCCCGCGTTTGATTGCGGCGATCATCTACATCCTTCTCCGGCAGGCTACAAGGCCATGGGTGAGGCAATTCCTCTCAGCTTATTTGTGGAGTAAGTATCCCTCGGCAGAACCGGAGGTTCTCCCTTAGCCCTTGGCTGAAGAAATGAATAAGCAGAATCTACAGCCAGAAATGCGATTTCTATGCTGCCCGAGGGGCACATGAACCACCACAGCCCTCTCTGTTCCGCGAATTCCAGGCCCTCGGTACAGGCATTATGGGGTCGGGTAAACGCGCAAGGCTTGGCTGTCGTATTGACGGTAATTCCAGTCGTCTCGCCTGCAGAGTGGTCGATGAATTCATTTCGACAACCATGGATCGAGTCTACTTCGAATCTGAACTGCCAAAAGTTACAGCTGTCACGATGCTTGTCAGTTGACCAACCCGGATGATAGGCGGGTTGCCCTCGAGGGTGCGATGTACCCTAGGCCAGATTTTTATATTGGTTTACACGCACTCAAATGAGCCCTCTTCGCGCAACTTCCTGAGGCAAAAGACTCTCTCTCCTGTCAGTAGCTGCCGTGCCCACAATTCGCCAGCCCGGTCACTGAATAGCCGCACACCAAGCAACCCGATTGAGGGCCTGTACACTTGGACGAACAAGGGTTTCCTGGATTTGCTAACTGCTCGAAGAAACTGCCGGCACTTGGTCAACGAACGCCGGCCGACGAAACTGACGGGCGCTAACATCGACAGCAATCGAGACAGGCCGCGTCCGATGCCGAATCGTCCATGACACGATTTGATTGCATGCGGCCTTCGTCGTCACTTCGGAAGTCATTTAGAAGAACACAGCAGGAATTTCGACCAGTTGACATCGCGAGCGCCCGGCAAGAGGCTGAAGGGGCGCTCTTTGATGTTCATCATCTGTGGGAAATCTCTGACCTCTGAGCTGTGCAAACGCAATGTGGTAACCGCATCTGGGCCGAAAGCGCGTGCTCGTGAGCTCGCTCGTCCTGGTCGATCGCAGCATAGTGGCCCTGACATCTTTGCGCGGTTCAGTCGTTCAGGACTACGTTGACCAGTGAACTATTGATGCGCATCCCGCCGGGGTTGTAGTCAATGTAGCCGAGATCGCGAAACCGGTTGAGGAAGAAGCTGACACGGGATCTGGTGGTGCCAATCATTTCCGCCAGGGTTTCCTGACTAATCTTGGCAATGACGGGAATTGGCTTCGATTCCTGGCCAAAGTTAGCCATCAGCATAAGCAATCGGGCGAGACGTTTTTCACTGGAGTTGAATAAATGATCAACCAGATCGGCTTGCATACGGAGATTGCGGGAGAGAAGGTGCGCGAGAAATTGCTCGGCGAACTGTGGCTCACGATGGAGCAGATCCTGCATCACCGTCTTATCGATGCGAACAACAGTGCTGGATTCAAGTGAAGTCGCAGAGGCGACGCGGTGCGTTTCACCTGCCATGGATGCCTCACCGAAGAAGCTGGTTTCAGGGAGGTGAGCGATCACGGCTTCCTTGCCATTCATCGATACGACGCTGAGTTTCACCTTGCCACTCTGGATGTAGAAAACTGCATTTGCCGGATCGCCTTGCGAGTATATAGATTCGCCGGCCTGGTATTCGCGCTGTGATTTCCCTGCAATAAACCTATTAAGCAGACTCTGGAGGTCCAATGCGGATTTCTGTTCCGGCAGAAGGCTGATCGCCTTCGAGACGATCCTGAGTTGATGACTGGCTGACGAGGGCGAAGTGAAAGGGCGTCCCAGCGGAACGCTTGAGACTGTACTGTTCATCGTGGTCAAGCAAGTAGCCATAATCGATACCTTTCAATCCTGCAATGTTCGTGCAATGGTATGAATTGCTGTCACCCACTGCAATGTCGATATAACAAAGGTACCGAGGTGGAAGGATACTGAACATCGGCGATAACTGTTATTGCTGTAGTCTTTACTACACGGGATTTGTAGGGCTTACCTTACGCATGAAAGTCCATTTAACCAGAAAACTCATGCATGGTGGCGTTGCAGAGCAATTCGAATTTGCCACTGATCTATCTGGCGAATCCTTTGGGATATCGACGATTTCGCGCGGGAATCACTCGGGTCGAATAGCTTTGCCCGGGAGTTTCGCAGTGAGCTACCTTTATGGGTTTGCTGCTCTAGGTCCGAGAGGCATCATGCCAGGATTCTCATCGGATAAATCTAGTTATTTGGCAAGCTTCCACTTGGGCTCTGCACGGACTTTATGCCGCTGATCAGTATCTTAGCGATGGCTGGTGCCAGTTCATCTGAAGCGCTGTTCTTGTTGATATAGGCGGTTGCGCCGGCCCGGAGACAGCGCGACGCATATTGGCTTTCAGGCTGAACACTGACCATGATTACGGGGAGTTGAGGATAGATGTGACTCACATCCTTCAGTACCTCCAACCCACTGCGTCCAGGCATATTGATGTCGAGCAACAGTATGTCGTGTTGAGACCCGAGCAACTGGGTCAGAACCTCATCTCCGTTGGAGGCTTCAGAAAAGTGTGCACCTGAGAATGCATCGGCCAAGATCTCTCTCAGGCCGCGCCGCACGTTCGCATGATCATCTGCTATCAGGATATTCATCGTCGTAACCGTTCGTTCGGCCGCAATTCCGACCTGAAGCTACTATACCCGGCATTAAAGGGGATCAACATCGGCGTAGGATGTAATCTTTGTAGGGCCTGCTCCGTGCACTCTGTAGGGTAATTCCTACATCGATAGGAAATCTAATCAATGAGGCTATGCGTCATGGCATAACGGGTAAGTTCGGCGTTGCTCTTCATCTGCATTTTTTCCATAATTCGAGCTCGATAGCTGCTAATTGTCTTTACGCTCACGTGAAGCCTGTCGCCAATTTCCGTCAAAGCGACGCCTGCGGCAATCAATCTCATGACTTCGTATTCCCGATCCGAAAGCAGCTCATGCAAGGGCTTGTCGACGGAATCATCCAGATTTGTGAGCAGTGTCTCTGCGACACTCGCGCTGACATAGCGACCGCCGCTCAATATCTTTTTGGTCGCCTCGGCCAGCTCCTCGGGGGCGCTCTCCTTGTTTATGTACGCCGCCGCACCGGCCCGCAAACAGCGCACGGCATATTGGTCCTCCGGCTGGCAACTCAGTATGATCACGGGCAACCGTGGGTACGCGTGCTTGACATCTCTCAGCACGTCCATCCCGCTGCGCCCAGGCATACTAATATCCAATACCAGCATGGCAGCTTGAGATTTCCCGAGTTGGCTCAGCACTTCATCCCCATTGCCGGCCTCGGAAAAATCCGCGCCAGGGAGGGCGTCAGCCAGTATCTCTCTCAAGCCTCGACGGACCACAGCATGGTCATCCGCGATCAGGATGTGCATACTTCGCTCCTCTCGGCGCGTGGAGTATCCACGGGAACGCGCACGGTAACTGTGGTCCCATTGCCAGGGGAACTGAAGATCTGCACGTCGCCTCCGCAGAACTGCGCGCGTTCTTTCATTCCCAGGAGCCCCAAAGACCCAAGGGAGTTCGAAAAGCCTGCTTCACTGAAGCCTTTTCCGTCGTCCTTCACAACCAGGAGTATGTTTTCATCTTCCTGGCAAAGGTCAACGCGCACCGACTTTGCCTGCGCGTGACGAATTACATTGGTCAGGCACTCCTGGAATATTCGGAAAGTCGCCGTCGCTCGGTCACCATCCAAGTGTAGATCAATGGGCGGAACTGAAACCTCACATCGGATATTATTTCGAGTGGCGAACTCGCTGGCCTGCCATTCAATGGCCGCCGCCAGGCCAAGATCGTCCAATACTCCTGGGCGTAAACCGCTGCAAATGATGCGCACCGCCTTGACGCCGTCATTGATCAACTCAATCGACTCCGCCAGTCGCGCGAGCACCTGAACCTCCGACTCCGGTAGATGCCGAACCACCCACGTCATATCCATCTTGATTGAGGTCAGAATCTGCCCGATTTGATCGTGCAGTTCGCGAGCAACCTTCTTGCGATCTTCTTCCCGCACCGTCTGCAGGCGTTCGGCAAGCGCCCGCAGCTGCTCTCTTTGCAAAACCAGCGCTTCTTCCCCTCGTTTGCGTTCAGTGATGTCGCTGCTGATCACTAATACACGCGGTGCCTGGCCGCGCTTGCCCCATTGCAAGGCCCATCGGCCGGTAACCACAATATGCCTTCCGTCCTTAGCGGTCTTTAAGAGGTCTCCCTCCCAGTGTCCCGCGCGCGTAAGTTGCGCTCTTATCTCAGCCAGGGGCTGCGGAAACTCGGTCCGGAGTAACTCATGCGAGAACTTGCCAACAGCCTGGACCTTGGAATAGCCGAACATCGCCTCAGCTCCGCGACTCCAAAACAGGATCTTCCCTTCAAGATCGATTACGAAGACAGAATCCTGCGTGAGCTCGAGTAGGGCAGCCTGTTCCGCTGTCGCCATCTGTTCCTGCCGTCTTTCCGCAACGTCACGGAAAACCAGCACAACGCCAATGACTTTTCCTTCGCCGGCGAGAATCGGCGCAGCACTGTGCTCGACCGCAATTTCGCGGCCATCCCTTGTGACCAGGTCCACGTGGTTGGCCACAGCCAGAACCTGCTTCTCTCGGAGCACACGGAGCACTTCATTGTCCGCGGTCATGCCGGACTCTTCATTGAGGAGCTTAAGGACATTGCCGATCGGTTGGTTTAAAGCCTCTCCCGCTGACCATCCCGTTAAAGCGGCGGCGATAGGGTTTAGGAACGTCACTCGAGCTCCGCTGTCTGTTGCGATAACGGCCTCGCCAATGCTGCCCAGAGTCGCAGTCCATCGCTCCTCGCTCTGCAATAGCTTGGTGCCTAATTTTTCGACGTTGGATCGAGTGAACAATGCGAGAAAAACCCCAACTCCCAAACCTAAACCAAGGCAGCTTGTCACCATCAATATCCATCGCCGGTGCGCAGCGTGGACGCGCTCGATACGCAGATCCTCCTCCACACCTTGAAATTCCGCCATCTCCTCTCGGAGGGTATCCATGCGGAGTTTCTGCTGCTGGTTTTCCAGGAGAGTGGGGTCGGCTTTTCCCGCGCGGCGAAGAGCGATAATCCGGCTGTCATAGGCTTCAGAGTCCTCATAGCCGGCATGGATGCTGTTGAGTATCTGCTGCTGCTGAGGGTTGTCAGCCAACATCTGATACAAGACCTGGAAGTCAGATTCGAATCTCTTTGTACCCTCCCGGTAGGGATGAAGGAAGCTCTCGTCGCCGGTTGCGACGTATCCGCGCTTCGCCGATTCCATATCAACCAGCAACTTGAGAAGGTGTCCGGACTGGTCGAGAACCTGATCCGTGTGGTCAACCCACTGCATCGATCTGTTTAAATCAAAGGTTTCCCACAAAAGCAATCCCGCAAACGCTGCTGTAACCACAAGGGGAACCACAATCACCCGGCGGAGCAACGATTTGAATTTCGAGTATTCCATCGTAACCAGTCATCCCTTTCCGGAGGACACGCAGGCCAGGTTATCTAGATTCCACGTTGTATGTGCAAACTTTGATGGCAATGCCGCCGGTGAAAGCTTGGCGCATTGCATGTTATGACGTTGGAGGTTTGCGCGTGCGTCCGGCCAGCTTCGATTGTTTCCGCGGAACGTCGTTGATTGGCGGCTTTATAGGGTTGTCGCCGGGCATTTGATCGCGCAGAATTGCGTTGAGCAGAGCCCTATGCAACCGAATCACGCTTTCGCAACTGGAGATAGAAAACAGCGTCGGCGGCTACCCCCGGTAAAAAGAAGGTCTGCTTCTCGCCTGGTTTGACGATCGTTCGCCCGGAGCCGGCATTCGCAAAGAAGGCCTCGGCATCGAACGCATATTTCTCAAGTCCAAGCATTCAGAACTCTCTTCCAAGAATGGCCTGTAGTTAAACAAAGGCAAGATGACTATTCCCAAGGTCGACAGATGAGCTATCACATTTAAGGCAGGCTCGTCGACGGTTGTCAGGACTTTGTGGGTGCGCTCATCCTCAGGAGTAATCTCTTAGGTTCGCATAAATGAGCGGCAGATACTGTGCACTATTGCTCACTTCAACGAAGTGGGGTTCTTGGAGATGATTGAAATAGGGCCGTTCTCATTTGAGAGCACTTGGCTGCGCTTTTGTGGCCACTGAAGACGGTTATCCGGCGAACCAACCGAGGCATTGAAGAGTCTTTCTCAACTAATCTCGAGCGGTCTAAATTCCCGCGAGACCTCAGCACGGGTGTACTCCGCTGCAAAGGCTGCTGGGTATCTCGAGTGTCCTTCACTTTATGTGAGCGCGTACCGGGTGCCGCGACCATGGCCAGACGCCGCTGCCGGGAACTTTCTCCCAGAACCCGGTTAACTTAGTTCGCTCGTATGGCGCCCCCACAACGCCATCCAGTCCGGAAGCTGGTCTCAACGGTAATCAAGGAACACAACCCTCCAAAAAATGCGATGAGCAGTGTTTCTTGAGGTGTGATTGTATTCGAGAGCCTACCGCTTCTTCCGTTTCTCCATCCAATTCACCAACTGGGCGATCCAGTTCTCAGTTTCTAATCGTCAGGACTGGACATGCAGCATCCACTATCATTTGGAAGGCCCGAGAGGTCCTCATCTCCATGCCGAGATGCGAAGTCTTCCGGATCCCGAGCACCAGAAGATCGATAGAATGCTCACTGATGTGCTCGAGGATCTTATCGTGCGCTCCGCCGACAGCCACATAGGTTTTCGGGTCGCAGAATTCTCTGGCAGAATGCGGGACGATAGAGTCAAGAGCACTCAAGAAGCGACTTTGAAGGCCGGCTAGTCGGTCTGGATGTTCAATGCCATCTTCCTGAATCACATTAAGCACATCGACCTTCGCCCCATAGACCTCCGCGAAAGTGACGGCATAGATGGCTGCATGGGCAGCCGCCACAGTAAAGTCAGTCGCATAAAGAATCCTGCCGAGCGGGAGCGTCCTTGAAGTCAGGGGCTGGACCTTAGGGCCAACGGTAAGCGCCGGCCAGCGCGTAGAGCGCAGGATTTTCTCGGCAACAGAACCGATCATTCCCGGCTCAAGCCTACCCCCGCCGTGAGTTCCCAGGACGATCAGAGACGGCGCATGCACGTCCGCAATATCTCGAATGACATTTTCCGGATCTCCTTCCACGAGCATGGGAACGGCTTTGATCGAATTTGCCCCCAGGAGAGAAGCGTCATTCGACAGAAGATGCGTCAAATCCTTTCTCTGCTGGCTTAGTCGTCTATCTCCGACCTCAACTTCTATGGCGGCCTGGACTAGCGCGAAGGCGTGTATCACCAGCAGCTCTGCCGAGAAGTAGGCGGCCATGCGCGCCGCGTAGAGGCCGGCATTCTTGGAGCACTGAGAGAAATCTGTCGCAAAGACGACCGCTTTCAGATTCAATTCAGGTCTATCTCCAATCACGGGCATGGCGTTTATCTCCTCGAAAACGAGCTCAACATCAGAATGATGAGTACAGTCACGATCATCACGGCATAGAAACGGTCTCGAAGAAGAGGAGTCCAACCATGCCGAAGATGACAGCGCGGCTCTCACAAGGTTATTGCCCAGTCTGGAACCGCACCACCGACAGCGCGGTTTGATAGGCGTAGCGGGCATTGTCATAGGCAATCTCGGCCTGTGTTTGTGCCCGCTGCGC
>PLST01000316.1:0-919 GCA_003164255.1 Acidobacteriaceae bacterium
TTTGAAGAGATCACGGCGCGCAGCGGCATGACTTTACTCAGCAATCCAAAAGCAGGATACAGCGTCAACATTGCCGATTTTGACAATGACGGTTGGAAGGATATTTTCGTGAGCGGCGGAGACGTAGCTTCTCCCAATATGGCGGACCGCCAGCATGTGGACCAGCCCAATACCTTGTTTCGCAACCTGCAGGGGAAATGGGCCGCCCTCACTGAGGAAGCAGGCTTCACCGCTCTGCCTCCAGCCAGGCACCGCGGTGCCGCTGTGGCAGACTTCAATGGCGATGGCAAGCTCGATCTGGTTGTTGCCGCGCTGAGTGCTCCGGCCGAAATATGGATCAACGACAGCCCCGGCAATCATCACTGGCTTGAGCTTGCGCTGCAGGGAACAAAAAGCAATCGGGATGGCATTGGTGCTCGCATCAAGCTGACGGCGGGGGGAAAGGTGCAATTCAATCACATGACCACGGCGAGCGGCTATGCCTCGTCAAGCGCCGTGCCCGTTCACTTCGGCCTGGGCGAAGCGCGCGTCGCCGACGAAATCGAAATTCGCTGGCCCTCGGGAACCGTACAGACGCTCAAGAGCGTCGCAGCCGATCAGGTGTTGCAGGTCAAGGAGCCTCGTTAGGGCCGCGATGGCTTTGAATGCGCAACCGTTCATAGCTCGACAAGCGATAAAGTGCATACGCGCAGAAACCTAACTCTGCTGGAAGAAGTCCAATACGTTATCAAACCGAAATGCCCACAGGAGAAAGATTCCATGATGGCGCCTCATTTTCATACACGCCCTTTTCAGAAACTCCCGGTCAGCAATCGCTTCAATCTTCGTGAAGACAAGGCAGCGGTCCAATGGCAATGGTCAAGGCTTTGCTTTTTCCTCATCGTTGGCGCTGTTCTCATGGGTCTTGCCTCAGCGGATG
>PLST01000316.1:963-3929 GCA_003164255.1 Acidobacteriaceae bacterium
CAGTTCGAATCGCACAGCGACCAGAACGCAGAGCCTGCGCTTCCCAAGCGTCCACAGCTGCCTCCGCACACGTTCATGAATCTGCCGGAGGCGCCGGAACACGGTCCCTTGACGGTTTTGCTCTATGACGTTCTCAATACACCCGTCGAGGATCAACTAAGCGCCCGCGCTCAGATGGTCGATTTCATCAAAAAGAGCGGCGGCCGGTCGATTGCCATCTTCGTTCTCGGCGACCGGCTTCGTCTTCTGCAGGGTTTCACCTCGGACACAGAACAGCTGGAGCGCACAGCGAGCGCTTCCGGCACAAAAACGCAGCGCTCGCCCTTGATGACCGCTCCTCCATTGGGGAGTGAGGATATGGCCGCCATCGCGGCCAAGGCGAAAGCGGCGGGCGATAACCAATCCGCGGCCGTCCTTCAGCGAATGGCCGAGCGGGAGGCCAACAGCGAAGCGGCCTATGCAAGCTTCAGGCTTGACCGCCGCGTCGACATCACGCTCGATGCGCTCTCACAAGTAGGCCGCTTTCTGGCGGGCATCCCGGGGCGTAAGAATCTCATCTGGTTTTCCGCGACGTTTCCCGCCGGCGTTTTGCCCGACCAGGATAAAAGCTCAGGCGCAGTGAGATCTGACACTCAACTCGTGGATGTTGCGGAACGCAACTATAGTGCGCGTATGAGGACTGCCAGTGACCTGCTCAGCGCCGCCGAGGTAGCGGTCTATCCGGTTGACGCGCGCAGCATGCAGACAAACTCTTATTTCACTGCCTCAGAAGACACCAGCAGAAGAAGCGTTTACAGTGCATCGAGCGATGTATCGAAGTCTGGCTTGGCCTTTCATCAGCAGTTGTCCCAGGGAATCACGACGATGGACACTCTCGCCGAGCAGACAGGTGGGCGTGCTTTCTATAACACCAACGGTCTTTCGCAGGCGATGGTAACGGCCTCCGCCGACGGCTCTTCCTACTACTCGTTGCTCTATGCGCCGGACAATACGAAATACGATGGGTCGCTGCGCCACATCTCGATACACCTTGAACGCGGAAACTACCATCTGGCCTACCGCAGAGGCTATCTTGCCGACGACACCGAACCGGCGGCACAGCCGCACGGTGCATCGGATGCTAACTCTGCTCCCAGTGAGTCAGCGTTCACTGATTTGGAGTTTGGTGCGCCGCCTTCTCATCAACTGGTCTTTGCCGCTCGCGTGGATGCGCTTGAAAAGCCCGTGCCGGCGACCGCACAGCAAATGGCGGCTCTTCTTCCTTATCAGGAAATGGCGGCGAAGGCCAGGAACAGGAAGTTCGTTCCGCCGGCTGCACCACTACAAATGCAGCAGTACCAGGTTCAGTATGGGCTGCTGACAAAACAACTGGTTCTTCCCGAGTCTCCAAACGGCGGCTACCATTCCGATCTTTCCATCGCGGCATTGGCATTCAATCAAGACGGCGATGCTTTGTGGGGTACAAAGGCGCGGCTCAAAGACGATATTCCGGCGTCGAAGATGAATGAGATCCGCGAGAATGGTTACCGGGCGATGCAGGCCTTCTTTGTGCCGGTGGATACGGCAGTGATTCGTCTTGTGGTTCGCGACGAACTAGGCGGGCGAGTTGGCTCGATGGAGATTCGCTTGCCACTGGAGTCGAATCAGCAGCAACCTTCGCAGGCGCGATGAAGCGCACCCAATCAACGGGCCCCCCTGGGAGAAGTCCAATCTCAGTCTTACCGGAGTCCCTACAGGAGCAGGAATCGATGACGGCGCCTCTATTGCATTCCCTTCCGATTCAAGAATCCTTGATCGGCAACAGCTCACATCTTCGCGGGGAGCAAGTGACTGTCCAGCGGGCATCTTGCACGCATCGTTATCGCCTGCTTGCCGCCGCCTTTTTTTGCGCTCTTGCTTCGGCTGGAGTGCTGGCGGCACAAGCGCCGCCGCAGAAGGCCACCACCCCGGCCCCGGGGATCACTTTGCGGCAAACGGTACGGCGCGTGCGGGTGGACGTGGTTGTCACCGACGCGCAGGGGCAGCCGGTTTCGGGATTGCGGTCGTCCGATTTCAGTGTCGCTGAAGATCGCAAGCCACAAACGATTCGGCAATTCGAATGGCACAGCGAAGACAACCCGCAGCCCTCGCTTCCGAAGCGTCCGTTGCTGCCTGCGCACACGTTCATGAATCTGCCCACGGCGCCGGAACACGGCCCACTGATGATTCTGCTCTTCGATGCTCTCAACACTCCCCTGGACGACCAACTCAATGCACGCGAGCAGATGCTGGAGTTTCTGAAGAAGAGCAGTGGGCGGCGCATCGCCATCTTTTATCTCGGCGACCGGCTTCGCCTTCTGCAAGGCTTCACTTCGGATACGGATCTGCTCGCAAACGCGGCGAATCGTACCGGCATTGTTTCTTTGAAGGGCTATCAGGCTGAACTGACAGGCTACCCGACGACCCCACCGGCCAGCCTTGGGCCTTCGGATAGAAAACTGCCTGGGGAGCAGCGCATGGAAGAGGTGGATGAGAACACCAGGCAGGCCTTGGCCAGTGAGACGCTAAGAGATCGCGTCAGCGTTACGCTTGACGCCCTTGTGCAAATCAGCCGCTTTTTGGCCGGTCTCCCCGGCCGCAAGAATCTGATCTGGTATTCGGGCTCGTTTCCCGCCGGTATCAGGCCCGACACGACCATGGCGATGAACTCACTTCAGCCCGGCAGTCTAGTGCGCGACGACTCGGTCCGCAGCTACACCGAGAGCATGAAGAACGCTACCAATCTGCTGAATACAGCCGAGGTCTCGATCTATCCCATCGATGCGCGCGGACTGCTGACGGACATCCCTTTTGAACGGAGGTCCGCCGAATTCGCGACCATGAATCTGATCGGCGAACAAACAGGCGGACGGGCTTTCTATAACACCAACGGGCTGAAGGAAGCCCTGGGAACGGCGGCGGACGAAGGCAGTTCTTACTATTCGCTT
>PLST01000524.1:0-3815 GCA_003164255.1 Acidobacteriaceae bacterium
ACTTTTTCAGGATCGACTAATTTAGATAAAGGGGTTCGCAGAAGTCCTGAAGAATCCGCCATTACCCTCATAATTGATTGATCCCAGAAGATGCGGCCCACGGAGTTCCCAATGCTGACGATTCCCACCATGCCTGCCGCTACGATGGCGCTGACTTTGGGGGAAATACTCTCTTTTGTTCAGTGTTTGTTTGCGTCGTCGCCCCGCGCGCTCAGTTGAATGCCGAGAGCTTCGAGGAACCGGTTGATCAGTGCAATGCTTCTACGCAGCTCCTCATGCCGGAACTGGCTCAGAAGAGAAAACAATCCGGGCGGCTCGATAACAGGCTTCTTGTAGCTTCCCAGCGTTTGGCTCGTTGCCTCGGCGATTCCCTCAAGGAGGTCGGGATTGATGGCCCCCAGCATCTTTCCCAGAATGATCGCATTCCGCATGGCACGAATCGACGCCTCCGACCGCGCCGCTCCCACTGCGGTCTCCACCAGCCTGTCGCTCGCTCCCAGCAGGCCGCTCACCAGCTGAAATACGCCGTGCTCGTGCAATTGCTGCAGCAGTTCATAGGAATCGAGCAAAGCCTCCGCATGCTCCACGGGAGCATTCTCAAGGCGGCTCCGCAACTCCGCGCGTGGGTCACGGGCTGGCAAACTCAAAGGGATTGGTTGCGCCATTCTGCTAATCCTTTCTTTTGACCAGTGGGCGGCGATCACCGCTCGTTGGTCTTGATCTGTACCAGTTCATTGCCGGGTTGGCTGTAATCCTGGCGTTTCCATTTGCGCTCAACCTCCACGCCCTTCTGCGGCGTGGGATGGCCAAAGCGGGGGTTCGTTCGCGGAAGCGGGTTCGATCCGTTCTCACCCAACAGATGAAGGTGAACTGAGGTTTCCTTGTAGGCCGGTGTATGGGTTTCCTTGTCGGTATAGCTACTTGTGAGCCGGTTTACCGGCTCTTCTACAGAGTTCATGGGCATATACAGCTCCTTGCCTTGAACTCTTGCGGTCACAACAGCCTGGGCGCGGACCTTGCCATAAGGTGAGGTCAGCTGCACCCAGCTGCCCGTCTGGATACCCCGCTCCGTTGCCAGTTCCGGAGAGACCTCAACAAATGTGCACGGTGTTTTCGCCTTGATGCCCTCGGTGCGATACGTCATGTTGCCTTCATGGAAGTGCTCAAGCAGGCGGCCATTATTCAAATGCAAATCATATTCGGCGTCCTGCTGGTTCGAAGGCTCTGACCACGGGACAGGAAATAACCTCGCCTTGCCGTCGGGGAAATCGAACTTCCTTGTGTAAAGCAACGGCTGGTCGGCGCCGTCTTCGGCCACTGGCCATTGCAACGACTTGTAGCCTTCCAATCGCTCGTAAGTTACGCCCGCCATCAGTGGTGTCAGCGGGGCAATCTCCTTGTAAATCTCCGACGGATGCTTGTAACTCCAGCCCGCCCCCAGACGATTCGCAATGTCCTGGATGATCTGCCAGTCCGGCCGGCTGTCTCCCAGGGGCTCCATCGCTCGGTAGAGCCGCTGGATCCGCCGTTCGGTACTCGTAAAGGTGCCCTCTTTCTCAAGGCTTGGACTGGCCGGCAAAATCACGTCGGCAAAACGGCAGGTCTCGCTAAAAAAGATCTCCTGCATCACGAAGAAATCAAGCTTGGCCAGCGCAGCCGAAACATAGTTGGCGTTTGAGTCCACCAGGCTCATCTCTTCGCCAAATACATACATCGCCTTGATGCTGCCGTCGTGGATACCATCAATCATCTGGTGGTTGTCGAGGCCCGGTTTGGCAGGCAGTGTCGCCCTCCATGCCTTTTCAAACTTGGCGCGAATCTCCGCGTCATCCACCTTCTGGTAGCCCGGGAANNAACCCAGGCATCGCTCCGTGATCGCTCGCTCCCTGCACGTTGTTATGCCCGCGCAACGGATACGCCCCCGTCCCTGGTCGCATGTAGTTGCCGGTCACCAGCAGCAGGTTCGATATCGCCGTCGATGTATCTGAGCCCATCACGTGCTGGGTTACGCCCATGGCCCACAGAATGCACATCGACTGCGACTCGGCAATCGTCCGGGCCACAGTGGTGAGAGTCTCCATCGGCACGCCGCATCGCTGGCTGGCCATCTCCATCGTGAACGGCGCTAGACTCTCGCGGTACTCTGCAACTCCGTTGACCCACCTGTCGAGGAATTCTTGTTTTGCCAGACCGTTGTCGAGAATGTACCTGGTCACAGCCGAAAGCCAGAAGAGGTCGGTGCCCGGCCGCGGGCGCAGGAAAATATCGGCTCGCTCGGCCATCTCGTTCTTGCGCAAATCGGAGACAATCAATTTCTGGCCATGCAGCTTGTGTGCGCGCTTCACTCGAGTTGCCAGCACCGGGTGGTTTTCAGCTGCGTTGGAGCCAATGATCACCACCAGGCTCGCTTGCTCGATGTCTGAGATAGAGCCCGAGTCGCCGCCATAGCCGACGGTTCTGAAAAGTCCGGTAGTTGCCGGAGCCTGGCAATACCTTGAGCAGTTATCCATGTTGTTGGTGCCGACAACCGCCCGGGCCAGCTTTTGCATCAGGTAGCTCTCCTCGTTGGTGCACTTCGACGAGGAGATAAAGGCAAGGGCATCAGGCCCGCTTTCTACTTTGATCTCCCTAAATCTGCGCGCCACAAGATTCAAAGCCTCATCCCACGTGGCTTCGCGAAACTTCTCTCCTTCCCGAATCAGCGGCTTGGTCAGCCGGTCAGGACTGTTCACGTAGTCCCAGCCGAACTTGCCTTTGACGCAGGTCGAAACCCCATTTGCCGGGCCGTGCTCGGGCTCGACCTTCAGAATGTGCCGGCCCTTGGTCCAGATGTCGTAGCTGCAGCCAACGCCGCAATAGGTGCACACAGTTTTGGTGCGCTTGATATGACCTTCGCGCATCGCCGCTTCCAATTCGGAGATTTGCAGGATAGCGCCGTACCCGAGTTCCGGCTCAATACCCTTCACCACCTCGATCATCCCGCCCACAACACTCAGCGCAGTCTCGTGCAACGACGTAAAGTAGCCCGCTTCGCCAAGCACGGACTTTTCCATGAGTGCATTGCAGGGGCAAACAGTTACGCAGTGGCCACACGACACACAACTCGATTCGCCAATCGGTGCTCCCCCGTCCCACTGCACGCGCGGATGGGGATCCTCCCAGTTGATCGACAGAGTCTCGTTCACCTGCAGATTCTGGCACGCCTCCACGCATCGCCCGCAGAGAATGCACTGGTCGGGGTCGTAGCGGTAAAACGGATTCGACAGATCGACGGAATACGGCTTTGGCTTGTATGGGATCTCCTGGTGCTCGACCCGAAGAAGCGCTGTCGTGTTGTGAACTGTACAGTTGCCGTTGTTGTTATCGCAAACGGTGCAGTACAGAAGGTGGTTGCCCAGGATGCGGTCAAAGGCTTCCCGCTGCGCGGCGTCGGCACGCGGCGACGAGGTGAACACCTTCATGCCATCTGAAGCCAGCGTCCCGCAAGCCCTCACAAGCTTGCCGTCCACCTCAACCATGCAGGTATCGCAGGTCTGGATGGGACCAAGCTGGGGGTGGTAACAAACCTGGGGTACCGCCGCGTCCGACCGATTGATGACCTCAATCAATCGAGCCCCAGGTTCAAATTCAAGACGTTTTCCGTTTACGCTGATTGGCATTTGGGGCCGACACTCCGAAGGGAATGGAGGGATACTATTCGACAAAACACACAATAGTAAAGCCCGTTGCAAGCCGGGACGCAATCTGTTTTCTAACCCCTCAAGAGCCAGGGATATCTTGTTTTGTCTCGAGTTAAAACGTGGCAGCTACATCAC
>PLST01000524.1:3832-8398 GCA_003164255.1 Acidobacteriaceae bacterium
GGGATTCCGCCCGCGAGCGCCTTCTGTGCAATCTCGAAGCCGCCCCGCCCGCTTACCAGCAATACGTGCCGTGACAGCGGGAGATGCCCTTCAAGAAGTGCCCATCCCACAATCTTGTCCACCGCGTTGTGCCGGCCAATATCCTCGCGGAGAACGATCATCTTTCCGGAAGCATCAAAGAGGGCCGCGGCATGCAGGCCACCAGTGCGGCTGAAGACCGCCTGGTCCGATCGCAGGATCTCGGGTAACCCACACAGAATCTCCGGATCGATACGAAAATCGGGGTCGGGCCGTCGCAAACCGCGCCGACGAATTGCATCAATCGAAGCCTTCCCGCAAATGCCGCAACTGGACGCGGCGAAAAAGTTGCGCCGTAAATCGTCCGAATCGAAAACCACATCCCGAAGCTCCACCTGGACAACATTGTTTCTGCCGCTGGTACTTGACTGCTCGGAACGAATCTCTGCGATCTGGTCCGCAGACTCGATGATTCCTTCGGTCAGCAGGAATCCTGCCGCCAACTCCCGATCGTGGCCGGGAGTCCTCATCGTGACCGTCAGGGGCGATTCACCGATCCGGACCTCCAATGGCTCCTCGGCTGCCAGAGAGTCCTGCACGGAGCGAACGCTTCCTTCATCCCATTCAGTTACTTGCGTGACGTCTACACTTTGCTCTGGTGTGCGCATCTGGTTTTTGCCTGCACTTTCATTCGACGTTCGCCCGCCATGAGCAATCTGTCAAGGGGGCACGCGAAACACCGGCGAAGATTTCGCCCGCAGCCATTCACCACTCCGCGCTGCCGGCTTTGGAAAATGCATTACGATCTGAACATGGACCCCGGCGCTTCGCGGCAAGTGACTAGCCTCCGGGCTCTCAAAGAGAATCTGATGAAACTGAGAATTGCTGGCAATTCCTTGCGTCTTCGCGTATCCCGATCCGACCTGGCGCGGCTAATGCAGTCCGGTCGAATTGAAGAGACCATCCATTTCGCCGCAGAGGCGAGCGCGCAATTATCCTATGCGCTGGAGCAATCTCAAGCCCATGCGGAACTCTCCGTTGTGTACCGGCCTCAGGTGGTCACGGTGTTGCTTCCTGGCAGCGCAGCCCGCGAATGGGCCGAAGGGGACGAGGTGGGAATCTACGGCGACGTCGATACCGGAATCTCCAGGCTGGCTGTGATCGTCGAGAAGGATTTTGCCTGTCTCGATCGAAGCGAACGGGACAACATCGATAGGTTCCCTAATCCACACAAAGGAACCGTCTGCTGAACAGTGAGGTCAATCTGAGTTCAGGCTCCCCGAAAAGTTGCCAAGTCTGGAGCCACCCGCAGACCCCGAAGTTGGCGGTGGAGGAGAGGTAGACCGACGGCATGGCTGCACGAGAGACAACATTGGCATCGGCGATTATGGGTTCCTAGGAGAAGGTGGATCATGACGATGAGGGGTCATTTGGCTAATAGATTGTCTTTTGCGGCGCTTTTCTTTTGCGCGGTTTTTCTCAGCGGTCAACCGCAGGCAATTGCACAGCGCGATCCGAATCCTGAGATTGGATCGCTCAACAAGCCCGATCGGATTGAGTGGTTCAGGGATCAGGGATTCGGTCTCTTCATCCACTGGAGCGTCGATGTGCAGCTTGGCGTCGGCATCAGCCATTCGCTGGTAGGTGCATCCGACAACTACACCGACGCGTTCTTCAACGACCTGCCCAAAACGTTTGGCCCAAAGCAATTCGACCCCCAGGACTGGGCTCGGCTCGCCAAGCTTGCCGGTGTGCGCTATGTGATGTTCACCACTAAACACCACTCCGGATTTGCCATGTTCGACACCGCGACGACGTCATTCGGTGTCATGAATACCCCATTTCATCGCGATATCACGGCGGAGGTTTTCAAGGCCTTTCGCGATGAAGGCATCGCGCCCGGCGTATATTTCTCGCCGGACGATTTTTACTGGCTGCACAAGAACGGCAAGCTGATCCAGCGCAATGTGCCGGAGGTTCAGCCAATGAACAATCCCGGCTTGATGGACTATGACCTGGCGCAGGTGAGGGAACTTCTAACCAACTACGGCCCTATCAGTTTGATTTTCTTTGATGGTCAGGCCAATGGCCTTCGAGATCTTGCATGGAAGCTGCAACCGGAGATTGTGGTGACTCGCGGCGGCCTGCAGACACCTGAACAGTATGTCCCCGGCATGCCCTTGAATGGGGCCTGGGAAGCAAACCTTACGATGGGAGATGCGTGGCAGTATCAGCCACAGAACGACCCCTATAAATCGGGGAGGCAACTGATACGCCTTCTCATCCAAACCCGGGCCAAGGGCGGCAATCTGCTCCTTGATGTCGGACCAAAACCGAATGGAGAACTGCCCATCCAGGAAGAGGACAGACTTCGCGAAATTGCGCTCTGGATGTTTGTCAACTCAGATGCAATTTATAGTGTGCGTCCCTGGGTCATCACCAATGAAGGAGACGTGTGGTTTACAAAAAAGAAGAACGAGGACACCCTCTACGCAATGGTCGATTCTGATAAGCCCTGGGAGTACGGGAAGTGGAACGATCTTGTCCTGCATTCTGTAAAGGCCAGCGATCAGACGGAGGTCTCAGTGCTCGGGGAGAATGGCAAGGTGCTCGAATATCAGCCATCCGTCCATCCGAAGCCAACCTGGGAGATGAAGAGCGACGGCCTGCACATCCGCGCGATGCTCGCTCAGCGGTTGCAGGATAACCACAAATGGGAAAACCCCGTGGTGTTGCGCATTACGAATGTCAAACCTGCTTTTTCGCCGCCCGGGGTAAGAACCTTAAGCTCCTCGCCGGACCCGNNTCGCTCGATGTCGGATTTGAGTACCGCGCCATCAGTGGAGAAGACGTTCATGCGCGAACTGAGCCGTGGATTACCACACCATTGCAATCCGTCACGCATACCGGCCAGTTCTCATATTCCCTGGAACAACTCCCGCCGGGGTTTTACGAGTTTCATGCCGTCGTAAAGCACCCGTTGGTCACTCTTTACGGAGCCGATGTGAGGATGCAGCGATAGCCGAAAGACCGCGCTGCAAGAGGCGGTGCCAATGACATCAAGCTTTCGAAGTTCGTTGCATCAAATCGGCATTCAGTCTGGAAGTCTAGGCAAGCGCCAGATTCATGTTGCTGATGGCCTCGTCGATCTCCTGCGTGCTTTTGAATCCAATCGTGGCGCAGTCCACGCCGGCATTCTGGAAAGCGAACCTGATCGCTTTCACACGGTCGTCGTGACTATTCTGGAACTGACCTCCGCCGCACAGCTTCATGCCGATCACACCGAGCCTTTCTTTCTTGAGCTGGTGTATGTGTTCGACCACTTCGCTCACATTGTCGGGGTGGTTGGTATCCTCGTAGGTCGGCCCGTCCATGCGCGCGCCGCTGTGGTTGATGCGGATCAGTCCAATGTCGAGCCACGTGGTGCCCGGCATCTGCCGCAATGCCGGCAGTCCATGCACTGAAGCGCCATGCGTACGGATGACCTTTCTCTGTTGGGCTTCGAGGATGGCATCCTGCCAGCGTTTCGTGGTCTCCGGCCAGTCTGCGGAGTGCTGCCAGTGCAGCAGCATGATGTCAAAATACTCGGCCTGCGAGGTGCGCAGCAGCTCGTCAAACTTGGCCTTCGGATCAATGCCCTCGTGAAACGTGGTGACCTTGCTCATCAGTTGATAGCTGTCGCGTGGCAAACCTTTAAGCGCCTCGCCCAGCATTGCCGGGGTCTGGTAAGCCTCCGCCGTCTCGAAGAAGCGGATGCCGCGGTCGTGCGCATAGCGCACCAGCCGCGTGAACTCCTGCTGCCCGAGGGCCGCCTGGACCGCGCCTCCGTCTGTTCCGGTTCCGAAGGCCAGCCGCGACACTTCAACCTTGGAGCGGCCGAGCACTACGGTATCGGTCGCGGTGCGCTGGGCGCCGGCCAGCGGAAGCGACCCTACGGTCGCCATGGCTCCGGCGGCCAAACCTGTTTTGAGGAAACTACGCCGTGTGAATGGACTCATTTCAACCTCCGTGGCTCAAGCACTTTGGCGAGCCGGATGAGTGGATGTTAGCATGCCCAGCAGCCATTTGATTCCAGGGCGGTGTAATGATTCCGGTATGCTGGACTCCGCAGTTCAGTTCGAGACCGGTCGCTCCGGCCTTGATGGCGACGCACGACATCGTTGCGTGCAATGGAGGCGGTTCTCTATTTTGAAAGCCGGCCAGCAAGAGTGAGGTAGATCGCCACGTCGTCGTCCGCTTTCCAGATCAAGAAGCTTGGATTCTTCACTCCCCATTGGACGTACGGCATTATGAAGTGAGCCTTGGCCATTGCGGTTGCGCCTTCAAGGTGGACAAGGATCGGGATGGTGATCTCGTGAGGCGTGCCGAGCAGTGTGAAGATACCTGTTACCTGGATATTCGAGTCGCCTGAAAGTGCGATCGCGCCGGTATAGGTCTTCGGCTCAAAGGACACATTTGCGTACTGTTCGACCTTGAGGATGTCCTTGTTCATTCTTTTGTCGCGACTGTCATTGCCCGTTTTGCCGCTGCCGGCTAGGACGACCACCG
>PLST01000524.1:8425-9002 GCA_003164255.1 Acidobacteriaceae bacterium
GCGAGCGCGGCAGCGAGAGCCAAAACTGCGAAGGATTTCATTGCACCTCTCTTTTGGTGGTTTAACTCCTAAGAGTTTTTTTAGCGAGCCTAGATTTCAGCCGGCGCGGGCATGGGAGCAGAAGCGGCTTGCTGGGCGACGCGCGTGAGTCTTGCCGTCACGCGCATCACGCCTGGCCAGACCCTGAGGCAAAACGGCAATACAGCGCGTGCGAAGGAGTTGTTCAAGCCATCGGCGGCGAACTCGGCGAGGCGCATCTGGTTGCGCAGTGCCCTCCGTAGCTTCGCTTGGAAGAGCGGCGCCGACTCTGCCCGAAGATAGGCAGCGACGGCACAGCGTGCCGTATGCAGCGCGATCGATATGCCATCGCCGGTGAACGACGGGATGACAGCAGCCTGATCACCGATGCAGTAGAGTCCATCCTCCGTTGTGGGGCGGATGTAACCATACGGGATATGCGTGATGGCGATCGGCTTGGCGAGCAACGGCTCCGCGCCGGCAAGCCTCATCGCGAGGTGTGGACAGTCCTGCTGCATCTTCGCGAGGAAGTTCTCCCAGCGATAACCCACACGCGCGA
>PLST01000340.1 GCA_003164255.1 Acidobacteriaceae bacterium
CCCTAATCCCTGTTCCCTGCTTCTATAATCGCGGCATGCGTTTCCTGAACGATCCGCGGCGGCGTTCTGTTGCCATGCTTGGCGGCGGGGTGTTGCTGTTCTTCGCGTTGCTGGGCACGCTGCAGGCGTTCAACATCCGCATCCTGAATCCCGTGACCACCGGCGAAACGCTGGTTTTTACCGGTCTCACGGTGGTGGTTTTCCTGCTGCTGATGGTGTTGCTGATGCTGTTGCTCAGGAACATCCTGAAGCTTTATGCGGACCAGAGCAGCAGCGCGCTGGGGGCGCGGCTTCGGACGCGGATGGTTCTGGGCGCGACGTTGATTGCGCTGACGCCGGCAGTCTTCATGTTCCTGTTCAGCTTTCTGCTGATGAACCGGTCGATTGACCGTTGGTTCTCGACGCCGACGACGGAGCTGCGTGAGGACTCGACGCGGGTGGTGCTGGAGTTGGCGGAGTATGTCGCCAGCAATGCGCGGGGCGAGGCGGAGTCGATTGCGGCCTCAGGAGCGGCGGACCTTGGGAACCAGGCGCAGCAGGATGTTCTGGCCGCGCATCGCGTGACGCTTCAGGGCGGGTTCGTGGTGATTTACGACCGGAGCCGGCAGGTGGTGGCGAGCTTCGAGGCTCCGCCGGCAGCGAGCGATGCGAGCCTGGTTCCGTGGCAGGACCAGGGAAATCGCGAAGCGGCTGCGATTCACGGCCCACTGTCGGCGATCCTGCTGACAGCGGCGCGACGCAGCGACGTTACGGTGATGGACGTAGGCGGGCAGGAGTACGCGGCCGGCATGTCGGTCACATCCACCGGCAAAATGGTGGTGGCAGCCTTGCCGATGCCCCAGGGACTGAGCCAGACCACGGCGCGCATCCAGTCCGGGGCAGCAGCTTATTGGCAGCTCTTCCGCGCACGCAACGGGATCCGCACGATTTTCTTTCTCATGCAGTTGCTGATCACCGTATTCATCTTTTTCTCGAGCCTGTGGCTGGCGATGTTTCTGTCGAAGCAGATCACGCGGCCGGTGGAGGCGCTGGGCGTGGCGATGGACGAGATTGCGACCGGCAAGTACGACCATCGCGTTGCTGAGATTGCCAGCGGAGAGATGGGAGACCTGGTGCGGTCGTTCAACCACATGGCGGCGGATCTTGAGGCGAGCCGGCACCTGGCGGAGAGCTCTTCAGCACAGCTGACCGCGGCCAACCAGGCGATTGAGGAGCGGCGGCGCGAACTGGAAACCATTGTGGAGACGATTCCGAGCGGCGTGGTGACGCTGGACGGGTCGGGCGTGGTGCTGCAGGCCAATCGCGCATTTGCGGCTCTTATGGGTCTGCGGGAAGACGTATCGCTGACCGGGGAACGAATCGACACGCTGCTTCCGGCGGAGTTTGCCGAAGACCTGGCAGGGCTGATCAGGCGCGGTCACCGGATGGGCGCTGCGTCGACAGAGATTGAGATTCGCGCGCGGGGACGGACGATTCACCTGGCGATTACCAGCGCGCGGCTGGAACTGATGCGCGGGCAGACGGGCAACGTGCTTGTGGTGGAAGACACGACGGAGCTGCTGCGCGCGCAGCGCCAATTGGCGTGGAAGGAAGTGGCGCAGCGCGTGGCTCATGAGATCAAGAATCCGCTAACGCCGATTGCGCTTTCGGCCGAACGCATCGGCAGGCACCTCGATCGCGGGCAGCCGGATTCATCGAACGTCATCCGCAAGTGCAGTGAGGTGATTTTGACGTGCGTGGGCACGCTGCGCTCGTTGGTGGACCAATTCTCGGCGCTGGCGCAGTTTCCTGCGCCGCAGCCGCGCTCCTGCGACATGAACCAGGTGATTGAACAGGCGCTGGCGATGTTTGCAGGACGGCTTGAAGGGATCACCGTGCAACGGAGCCTGGAGCCGGGATTGCCGCAAGTACTGGCCGATCCCGAGGCGTTGCGGCGCGCGCTGGCCAACCTGATCGATAACGCGGCCGAGGCGATGCAGGGCAGCCTGCTGCGGGTACTGGCGATTCACAGCGGGCTGAGTGAAGATGGCGGCTCGCTGGAGATTTCAGTCTCCGACACCGGGCACGGCTTGACCGACGAGATTCGCGAACGGCTGTTTCTGCCTTTCTACTCAACCAAGCAACGCGGCACGGGGCTGGGGCTGTCAATTGCGGCCAAGATTGTGCAGGAGCATGGAGGGTCAATCCGCGCGGAGGCCAACAGCCCCAAAGGCGCGCGCTTCCTGCTGCGGCTGCCCTTGACTGAGGCGGAAATGAACGATGGACCGCCGCTGCTTGAGGGGCGGACAGAGACGGCACTGAAGGGACTGCCTGAATGAACCACATCCTGGTGGTGGATGACGAGGCAGAGATTCGCAGCTCGCTCGAGGAGATTCTGCGCGAAGAGGGCTACGGCGTAGCGGGAGCAGCCACGGCAGCCGAGGCGCTGGTGCTGCTTGAGGACGCGCCGTACGACGTGGTGCTGCTGGACATCTGGCTGCCGGATCGCGACGGGCTTGAGGTTCTGAGCGATGTGCGCCAGATGAAGCTCGAGACCAGGCCTGAAGTGGTGATCATCAGCGGTCACGGGACAATCGAGACCGCGGTGAAGGCGACCAAGCTGGGCGCGTACGACTTTCTTGAAAAGCCGCTTTCGCTCGACCGCACGCTGATCGTGGTGAAAAACGCCGTGGAAGCGCGGCGGCTGCGCTCAGAGAACGAGGAGTTCAAGCGTCAGTTCAGCGTTTCAAGCGTGCTCACCGGCGACAGCGTGCCGCTGAAGGCGCTTCGCCAGCAGATCAAGCTGATGGCGCCGACCAACGGGCGGGTGCTGATCTACGGCGAGTCAGGCACGGGCAAGGAACTGATCGCGCGGTCGATTCATGCGGAGAGTTTGCGACGCGACCGCGTGTTTGTGGAGCTGAACTGCGCGGCGATTCCTGAAGACCATATTGAGGCGGAGCTTTTCGGCTACCGGCACGGCGCGCAGCCCGGCGGACCGCCGGAACAGCGGGGCACGCTGGAACGGGCCGACGGGGGCACGCTTTTTCTTGACGAAGTGGGCGACATGAGCCTGAAGACGCAGGCCAAGGTGCTGAGCGCGCTCGACGATCAGTTGTTTACGCCGGTGGGCGGCACGCAGCCGCTGCGCGTGGATGTGCGGCTGATCGCCAGCACCAACAAGGATCTTGAAGAAGAGATTGCCAAGGGCAACTTTCGCGAGGATCTTTTTTACCGGCTGAACGTGGTTCCGTTTGCGGTGCCGCCCTTGCGCGAGCGCAAGCAGGACATTCCGCTGCTGGCACGCGAATTCCTGGCGGAGTTTGGCCGGCAGTACGGACGACCGCGGATGGAGATTGGCGAAGAGGCGCTGGCGACGCTCTCGCAATACCACTGGCCGGGCAATGTGCGCGAGTTGAAGAACGTGATTGAGCGGGTGATGATTCTCAATCCGAAGGTTGTGCGGATTGAGCGCAAGCACCTGCCGCCGCTCACACACAAGGCGGGTACGCGGTCGACAGAAGAGTTCTCGACCCTGCAGCAGGCGCGCGATGCGTATGAGCGCGAGTACATTCTGAAGAAGATTGAAGAAGCGCGGAACAATGTGAGCCACGCGGCCGAGCTGCTGGGTCTGGAGCGCAGCCATCTCTACCGCAAGATGAAAGCGCTGGGGATCAGCGTGCGCGAGTAGTTGGGCCGCCCACTCATCGCGATGAGGCGCTGCGATGAATGGGGCACAGTCTTGGATCTTGCCTGAGAGCTGAAAGTTTTCTAGGCTGAGCTCATGGTGTCCGGTTGCGGACACGGAATTGCGCCAACGGACAGTGGGCGATCTCGCCTCTCGCATGTTCTTTCAAGCTATTCCTTTGCGGATGAACCTCTTGGCGATCTGGCGCAGGCCGGTAGCAATGGCTGGCGAATTGCTTTCAGATAACTGGAAGAACCCTGCATGGAGGCAAGCGATGGCTTACTTTGAGCGGATGCGCGATGTGGTTTCGGGGCCTTTCAGCCCCGACGTGATCCGGCAGCGGACGGCGGCCGGATGGCAGATGGTTTCGATTGAATGGCGGCGCGAGCTGCCCGACGCAGAGGCCCCGGCTGAGGGTGTTTTCGACGAGGACATTCCCTACGGGCTGCGCATCTCCGACGACTGCAAACGGCTGGAGGTCGACCGGACCGAGCACCAGGTGTTGATGGAAATCATGGAGCTGCTGGCGCAGGATTTTTCCTATTCAAATATTGTGAGCGACCTGAACGAGAAGGGGTTTCGCCAGCGTGACGGGCGGCCCTGGAGCCGGATTTCCGTGTTCAAGATGATTCCGCGGCTGATTGAAGTTGGACCGCAGTTTTTCTCGTCCCAGGAGTGGGAGAAGAGGCGGCAGCGTTTCGCGCGGGCGCGGGCTCCCGAGTAGCGGAAGGCGCATGGTAGGCTAAGGCCCATGCAACCGGCCCCTGGCTTGCGCCCCGACATCGAACAAAACAGCATAGAGCGAGAACGGCCGTGGCTGTTCAACTTCTTGATCGCGCCCATGGCGGTGATGTCGATCGGGCTGGTGGGCGGCGCGCTTTCGTATTTGTTCAGGCATGAGGGTGTCGATCCGGGGCGGAGCGGCTCAATTCTTGCGCTGCTGATTCTGCCGCATGCGATCTTCTTTTTGTGGGGCCCGGTGACGGACTTCTGGGTGCACCGGCGCACGTGGCTGATGCTTGCGGCCACGGCGGCGGGATTGACGCTGCTGGCGGCGTTCCATCAGGAGCGGCTTGCTTCGCCGTGGGGCGTGGGGCTGATGTTTCTTGCGCTCTGCTTTGGCGGGCTGGTGGTGGCGGCCTGCGGCGGCATCATGGGCGCGCTGAAGAGCGAGAAGAACCGGAGGCGTGCCGGGAGCTTTTACCAGAGCGGGTCGCTGGCCGTTGGCGGACTTGCGGTTTTTCTGCTGGTGTTGCTGGCGGATCGGGTGAGCCTTGGCACGCTGGGCTGGATTGTGGCGGCGATGGTGGTGCTACCCGCGCTGGCGGCGCTGGGCGTGTCGAAGCAGCCGGTGGTGGGCGGCAAGACGCGGCGGGAGACGGGCGCGCGGATCTGGCTAGAGTTCAAGTCGACATTTTTGAGCTGGGAGGCGCTGACCTACACGCTGCTGGTGACGTTTCCGATGTGCAGC
>PLST01000312.1 GCA_003164255.1 Acidobacteriaceae bacterium
GCCACGCGACGGCGCGCTCGCCGATAGGGATTACGCGGTCCTTCTTGCCCTTGCCCTCGCGGATGGTCACGATGCCCGCCTCGCGGTCCACATCGTAGAGGCGCAAGCGCAGCAGTTCGGTGCGCCGCATTCCGGTCGAGTAAAACACCTCCAGCATGGCGCGGTCGCGGATGCCAACCGGATCGGCGATGTTGGGCTGATGCAGGATCAACTCGGCCTCGGATGCGGTCAACACGCGCGGCAAGGGCTTGGGCAGCCTGGGCAGTTCGATCTCCGAAGCCGGGTTGTGCAGCAAGTAGTTCTGCCGCGTCATCCAACGAAACCACATGCGCAAGGGCGAGAGCCGCGAGTGCTGGCTGGCGAAGCTCAGCGGCTTGCCGTCCTTCTTGCGGTAGTGGAACAAGTACCGCTGATAGCGTTCGAGAACGGGCCGCGTGACCTCGACCGGCTCGGTTAGCCCGCGCTCCATCGCCCAACGCTCGAAGAGCGATAGATGCTCGCGGCGCACATGGCGCGTGTCGTCGGTGAAGCCCCTCACGGCAAGGGACTCGATGTACTCTTCGAGCATGGCCTGTAACGGCGTGCTCGGCGCGGTTCGCTGCTTGCGTGGTCTGACTATGCGGGCCATCTCTCTCGCCTCCTTTCATGGTTACGACGAAGCGCCTGTTTTGCTGCGCCCCGTATATGCGTTTTCTCGCGTCCGTTCACGGTTTCCTCTGTAACCCGCATGGACATTGGCGGCAAGTGGGTTTCAGGCACCCCGACACCCCGCCGACTTGGGGCCGACTTGGCCCCGACTTGACCCCGACAACTGGCCTTTCCGCCCCGACTTCTTTTCGTCGTACTCATTCCTTTAGCTTGTCGATCCCCAGCTTTTCGATCTCGATCAGGCCGGGCAGCGTGGGCTTGCCGCTGTCGGCCAGACGCGCGAAGACAAGCTCGTAAACGAAGCTCTGGCCGCGCCCGCCGCGATGCGCCAACAGGTACTCCATCTCCTCCAACCGATGCAGATGGATTTTCAACTGCGTATCGCCCCAGCCTGTCGCCTCGCGCACGTCGCGGCGCGAGAAGCGGTAATCGGATCGCGCCATCTTCTGCCGCTCGCACTCGGCTGTAACCATCGTGTCCACGGCCAACAGCAAGCGCCTGGTCTGCGGCGGCAACTCGTCCAGCGAACGGCCCAGAACCTCATGCGCAAGCCGGTTGGCAACGTCGATGTCAGCCAGCGCAACTTCGATGTACTCGACCGTGCGCCCGTGATGCTGGACCGTCTTGTGTGGCCGCTGATGCTGATGCAACAGAGCGATGCTGCGGATCAGCGTCAGATACTTCATGTGGTCGCGCCGGGTGCGCGTCTGCGAGTCGTGGAAGGTCAACTCCCGCGCGTAGGGATTGGCTACGAAAACAGGCTTGAGAAGTCGTTGCGCGTTGCGATGCACGGCAAGGATGGTGCTGCGGTCCCGCCGCTGGAGCAGCCCTTCAAGCGTCTGCGCCTCGCGCTGCACACGATGGATAGCCTGGGTCTGCTCCCGGTCTTCATTGACGGAGAGGACAAGGCAGCGGTTCAGCATCTCCTCGTCAAGATCGATGGCTGTGGTCGTCAAGAAGATCATCACCGGCCCCTCGACGCGGTACTGATGCGTGAGCAAGCGGCCCGTCGCCGGGTCTTTGCCGGTGCTGGCGATGGTCAACACGCCTTCAGACTGCAACAGTTTCAGCGCGTAGGATGCCGAGTGTGCGCCCTCCTCCTCCACGATGGCAAGCACCTTGTGCTTCAAGTCCTGCTCGCCCATGTAGAAGAGTGACTGCCCGGTCATGGCGGAGTATTGAACGCGCTGCTCGTCGGGCAGGAACGCGAGCACGGCTTCCATGAGCGAACTCTTGCCCGCCGCTGAACTCGATTGCACCATGATCGCCAGCGGCGCTTCCAAGTGCCGCGAGACCACGCCCAGATAGCCCACGAGTTTGTTGGTCTCCTCGCCCACGACGCCGCACAGTGCGAAGTCCTCGATGATCCTCTCCAGCAAGCGCGGATCGCGCAGCAGGGCCAGCGCCTCGGCCCGTTCCTCCGGGCTGATTTCGATCTCTTTCTTCTCCGGCTCCAGAGCCTTTTTGATCTGCTCGTCCTGTAGCTCTTCCAGCTTCATCAGCACTCGGCCTAGGTCGCGCCGGATAACGTCTTCCTTGACGCCGATTTCCTGGGCGGCTTGCTTGGTAAAGACGCTGCGCTGCCGCGCCACATACAAGTCGAGCGTGTCCACGTGGAAGGCAGACTCGCCGTGCGGCGTCATGCCTGAGACAAGCACATTGACCTTCAACAGTTCGTAACTCAGATTCTTGTGAAGGCCACGGATGCGGTAACGGCGGTCGCCCTGCTGGATGAAGATGTCTTCGCCGCGTATCTCGACCGGAACGTCTATAGTCGGCGCGGGCGCTGCCGTGGCTGGCTCCGGTTCGGCAACTAAAGAAAAAACCTCTTCTGTCGGCATTGACTCCGCGATTGGCTCCGGCACGTCGTCCTCTATCTTTTTTTCTTTAGCTGCTGCTTTTGCTTCCGCTGGTAGTGGCTCGATCTCCGGCTCCGGCGTTGCTGCGCGTTGCCCCTTGCCCAGCCATGTCGCGCGGTTGATAAGTACGCCCAAGCTCTTCGCCGCTGGCGTCACTTTCAGCGCGTATTCATTGGCGTCTATGCCCTTCGGGAACTCCACGCGGAAACACTCGATGCCCATCTCGATCAGTTCCTCGGCCAGCTTCGCGGCGGCTTTGTCTCCGGCCTCGTCATGGTCGTAGGCGATGTAAACCCGCTCGGTGCCGTGCTGGGCGAAGGCCGCGCGATGGTCCGCAGTGAAGCCGTTCACGCCATAGCTCGCCGTCACGTTACGGTGTCCCGCAACCCAGAACGTAAGCGCGTCGATCAGCGCCTCGCACAGGATGATTTCTTTTGATGCGATGAGGGCTTCTTCGTTCCATACGCCCCGATGCTCGCCGGGAAGATACAGATGCAACGGCGTTCCCTCGCGCAACCGCGCCGTGATCTTCCGCCCGTACATCTCGACCACCTCGCCGGAAGCATTGAACACCGGGATAACGATAGAGCCGTTAAAGTGCTCGTGGCCGCTCTCGCGCAGGATGCCAAGCCGCTGCAACCGTCCGCGCATCTCCGCGCCGGCGACGCGGTTCTTTCCTTCAAGGCCGTAACCCAGCGTCCGGTTGGCGAAGC
>PLST01000154.1:0-2825 GCA_003164255.1 Acidobacteriaceae bacterium
TGGAGGCGCGGGGCACAGCAGGACTGCAAGCACAAAAAGAAAAGGCAGAATCTGAACTATGTAACGATCAAACGGGGAAATCCGTTGCAGGATCAGTGAAAAGAACCCGGCCAGAGAGAGCGCCAGCACCAAAGCTCTGGCAACCGCGGCATCATCGGCTGCGAAGCGGCGTAACCTTTGGTAGTTTGACCTGGTGAAGACAACAAAAAAGAAGAGGATCGGCGCGAAGAGGCTGAGCAACGTAAAAGCGATTCTAACGGTGTGAGAAAGAATCACCGGCTTGTGTCCAAGTAGATCAGCCGATTCCACCATGATTCCGTTGATCGTTACGAGGTTTCCCATCCACGGTGCTTCGCCAGATGGCACGGTCCCCGATGCTCCCATGGGCAGATGCGGTGTGATGGACAACAGCCCGAAGGCGACAATCGCGGTCAACCCCACAGCGAGCGCAACCAGCCTCCAGCGCTTGATCGCCTGCCTGAAAGTTCCGCTTACGGCGGCCAGTATTGGAATGGAAAAAAGAAAACAGGTAAGAATGTAACGAATCAGGTTGATGACCGAGTGCGCCGAGAAAAGAAGCCGCAGATCCAAACCCTCATATTGGAAACTCGGCTGCGTTTTAAGCCAGTTCATTGTCGCCCAGATGGCCGCAAACAGCAGCACGGCATTTGCCAGAACCATGGCGAGAAGCCTCGGGCGCTTGCGATGAATGACGGCGGCGGTCAGAATCATGACCAGTGGCGCGAGCCATACAATCTGACGATTCATACCGCCGACGATCCCAATGATCGTAGAGAAAAGAAACCATCCGCCGCTTCGAGCCAGAGACTCGGAATGCTTGAGTGAGTAAAGTCCCGCCAGCAGCGACGCGTAGAACATGAAGCAGCCATAGATGTCGGTCATGAAGCTGCCGGCGAGCGGGATGGTCAGCGGGCTGAGCGCAACGGCCAGAACGCCGAACACCGCGAAGGCTTGGGAAACTCCGTACTCAAGAAAGAATTCATAAAGCAGGATCGCCCACCCTATATAGAAGGCGATGGTCAACCAGCGGAGCGCGTCATCCGAGAATCCGAATGCGCGAATCAGCAACCCGCCCAGAGGAACTTGCACCATCAGGGCGCTGGTGTTCCATCCGTTGAAGCTGAGGTGTCCTGTCTGCGCCCAGCGGAAGGCAAGACTTGAATAAGAGAAGTCATCGGTGAATGCGAATTTTCCGAAGGGATTGGCAAGAAGGATTGTGGCCAACAGGATGAAGGCGATCAAAAACAAGCTGCGCGTTCTGGTCAAAGTCAATCCTCGGATTATCTTCGTGCGACACTAAGGCTCGGCCGAAAAATTGTCAACCTGAGAAAGCCAAACGAACGGCTCGAGAATGCGACCCATTCATCCGTCAAGAGAGTGCAGTGGATGAGGTCGAACCGGAACCTTATACCTGGCAAGAGCTATCGACTGCTTGAGCGTCAACATTTTCCGTATTCTGGGGCTTCCCGTTAAACTAAGAAACATGAAGCTTTTCGCGCCCCTCGCTCTCGCAGCGACCCTTGTCACGTCAAACCATTTGAAGGGCGAATAATGGCAACTTCCACACTGCGTGCTCCCAGCTCCACTCGTTCCAGATTTAAAACCATTCTCTGGATCTTCCTTGGTCTTACTACGCTCTTTGTCTTCATCACTTCAGAAGTATTTCTCGTCGCCGATTACCCGATGTACCACGCCTACCGTTTGCAGGTCATCGCCGACCGCGGCCTCCTCATCCCCCATACACTCGCCGGAATCTTCGCTCTCTTGATCGGCCCCATCAATTTCTCCTCGCGGATCCGCCAGCAGCACCTCAAGCTCCATCGCGTCCTCGGCCGTATCTACGTCGCCTGCGTTTTTATCGGCGCCGCAACCGGGGTCGCTCTCGCTAGCGGCCGTCCCGGCTTGCCGGGAACCTCCATGCAGGCCGCAGCCTGGGTCGTGTGTACCACCGCCGCCTTCATCACCGCGCGTAATCGACAAATCATCCAACATCGTCAATGGATGGCCCGTTCCTACGCAGTGACTTTTACCTTCGTCTCCAGCCGTGTGCTCAACCTCTGGCCCCCTTATTGGAGCCATCTCGGAGACGCCCTATCCGCCGTCGGCGTCATCGCCTTTACTCTTGCCTCGCTGCTCATCGTAGACCTCGGCCTCAACTGGCACGAGCTCACCACTCGCCGTAGCTGATAGCCGGCTGGGAGGCCAGGAGATTTTCAGGGCATCGTCGTGGTCGCGGGTGATGCACGTCGCGCCTTTGAGATGTGGGATCGCAAGGAGTCTCATTTCCCGAAGCTGGTTCCATCCAGTTCCGAACTGATCACAGGCCCGAAACCACCCAACTGCCCAACGACCCTCACCACCTGAGGCTGCTCACCCTCCTGTACCCACACCATCACGTCTTTCGGCAGAAGGCCGAGCAGTTGCGCAATCACGCCCAGGATCCCGCCCAACTCCGGATGGATGCGAAACACTGTCGCCTTGAGGGTCTGTCCATTGACGTGAAACGGACGCTCGCCCTCCGGTGAGATCAGGATCCGAATCAGTCGCCCGCTGCCGACTGGGGCCAGTATTCCCACGCGAAACGGCTTGGTATCGTGCGCCACATTCAGCAGCACCGTTCCAACGAACCCATTCGCCAGGTCATCCGGCAGATCGATGTGCGCGCTCTCGACCTGTATCTTGCCCATCCAGTCCGCTGTGCGGCTGGTCGCCATGCCGGTTGTAGCTTCCACCGCGAAGTCGACGGGCCTCGGAAAAAACGGCCCCTGCTCCATGTGGTGGTTGCGTACCAACCGAAATGTGCC
>PLST01000154.1:2834-5599 GCA_003164255.1 Acidobacteriaceae bacterium
GCCGCGATGCCTGACGATATTGTCAAAAAAGCGACTACAAGGAATTTGTTTCGCTCCATTCAAAACCTCACTCCAACGCGTCGTTCGCCTCGCTTCCAGCGCCCCAAACACAACCGTCCCGGTCGCCAATGCTCCACTGTCACTGCCTCTCGTGGAATCCCAGCCGCCGCTAGCAACCGCACCCAGTCTTCATCCCGGAAGGCCCGTCGAAAGGACACCGGGCCGTCATGCCGCACAAACCGGTGCCAGCCCGTGATCCTTTCCAGCAACGCAAACATTCTGCAACTCCGCTCCGACCGCTCGAGCTCGTTGATAAACCAACCTACCTGCGCATTCGCTTCCATCCACCGCAGCAACGCGATGATCTCTTCATCCTCCAGATGATGTGCCATCAGCGAACTCACGACGATATCCACCGGCTTCTCCGGCCGATACTCCAGAGCATTGCCGGTCACCCACGCGATGCCGAGCTCCCTCGGCGTGGACTCCGCTGCCGCACGCGCCGCGTAAGGATTCAAGTCGATCCCCGTCAACTGCACGGCAATGCCGCGTTTGCGCGCCCAGCGTGCAATCTGCCGCAGTAGGTCGCCACCCCCACAGCCCACATCGACGATGTGCAGGGGATCAGTGAATTCAAGCGGTAGACGCTTCAGCCAGGCCAGCGTCGGTCGATATCCCAGCAGCCAGCGGTTGATTTGCTCCAGGCTGCGCAGGCAGCCACGGAAATCTTCAAAGCTGCAGTCACCATCCATCAGCTCCGGCAGCTCGCGCGGAGAGACCCGTCGACTGAAGTCGATCTCCGCACTAGACCGCATGGAAGCGCATTGTTTCCGCCGTCAGCCCGGGACCAAACGACATTGCGCAGCCGCGTTGGCCGGGGTGCGCCTGCTGCATCATCCGCTGCAGCACAAACATCACCGTCGCCGACGACATGTTGCCGAAGCGCGAGAGCACGTCGCGCGAGGCCGCGAGCGCGTCCGCCGGCAGCTCGAGTCCCTTTTCCACCGCGTCCAGAATCGATCGTCCGCCGGGATGCACCGCCCACAAGTCGATGGCCTCACGCTCGGCCAACAACTCGCCCTCACGCAGCGCGCGGCCCAACTCCGCCGGAACCTTGCCGGAAAGTAACATGTCAAATCCCAGCCCACGGATCTTCCAAGTAATCAGCCCTCTCGTCTCGGGCACCATCACCGCCTTGAAGCTGTCCAGCGCAAAGCCCTGCTCGCTCGCGGTAATCAGGCTCGCCGCCGCGCCGTCGGCAAAGACCAGGAATGAGAGCACCTGCTCCAGCTCCTGCGTCTCCTGGAAGTGCAGCGTGCATAGTTCGAGGTTGACCATCAGAACATTTGCCTTGGGATCTGAGCGCACGATGTGCCGCGCCAGCTTCAGCGCATTGATGGCGGCATAGCAACCCATAAACCCGACCATCGTGCGCTCGACGTCCGTCGAAAGCCCGAGGTGGTCAACGATCTCAAAGTCGAGCCCGGGCGCATAGAGCCCCGTGCAGCAAGTCACCAGGACGTGCGTAATGCCGGCGCGTTCCTTCTCATTGAGCGCAAGCCCGTCCACCGCCTTGCGCATCAGCACCGGAGCGCTCTGCTCAAACAGCTCCATGCGCCGCGCCGTGTCAGGGAAGCTACCTAGCCGATAAAACGAACGCGCGTCATGCGACGAGAATTGGTTGGAACCTTTCTGCGGATCGAGAAACGAATAGCGGTGTGCGATGTCTGCGCGGCTCGCCATGCGGCGGAAAACCGCGCGTAGCCGTGGGTCAGCGAGCATCTGTTCAGCGAAGATGACGAAGACGTCATGTACATCGTGTTCGGGCACGGCAGTTGCGATGCGGTTCAAGTAAGCCGTAGTCAAGAGTAATAGGTCCTCAGACTGGATTATAGGGTTAGACGTTGCGTGCATGTGTTGGGGATGCCTGACCACGAAGAGCCGACAGTGCAAAACGTGATCAGGCTCACCATCTGCGCGTACACTCCGTCAAATGCTTGCGTGAACTCAGTACGCGCGTGCGGCATTGATCATGCACTTCACATTGGACGGTATAATTTGAGTACCGAATCCGAAAAGGAGATTCCAGTCATAACTTCCACTTTGAATCGGATTCCTGTGCAAGATGAAGTTCTCGTCATTGGCGGTGGAGTGGCCGGTTGCTCCGCTGCCATCGCACTCGCCCGCAGAGGGCGAAGCGTTACGCTGATCGAACGCGAGCCGACGCCGCGCCACAAGGTGTGCGGAGAGTTTTTGAGCGGTGAAGCTCTTGAGGACCTGCATGCGCTCGGCATCGACGTGACCTCGATTGGAGCCGTGCCTATCAACTACGTTCGACTGGCCGCTGCCAGGCGCGCCGCGGAGGCTCCGTTGCCTTTTCCCGCAGCCTCGTTCACGCGCAAGGCGCTTGATACAGCCCTTATCGCCGAGGCCATCGCGGCGGGAGTCCGCGTGGAGCGCGGACGCAGTGTGCAAACGCTGGCCCGCACCGCAATCGGCATGTGGCAAGCCACGCTCAGCGACGGCGACCGCTTCGAAGCTCCAACCGCCTTTCTGGCCACAGGCAAGCAGGACCTCCGCGGCTATGCGCGCCCTGATGACCCGCAGCGATGGGTCGCCTTCAAGATGTATTTTCGCCTGGTGCCCGCGCAGGCCGCTGAGCTTGCGCACGCCTCTGAGTTGATGCTCTATCCAGGAGGCTATGGTGGTATCCAGCCGGTTGAAGACGGCATTGCAAACCTGTGCTGCGTGGTGCAACAGCGGCA
>PLST01000558.1 GCA_003164255.1 Acidobacteriaceae bacterium
TTTCGCTACGCCGAGCAACTCGCATTCGAGAAGGAGTTCTTCATTCGCAAAGCAATCGGCTGGGCTCTGCGCGATTACGCTTGGCACGATGTGCGCGCGGTTGAGAAGTTCCTCAAATCCACGTCTGCTCCGTTTTCGGGGCTGACCGTGCGCGAGGCGAGGAAGAATTTTGCGGCGCTGAATAAACCCAGCCGCAAGACGCCCTGAATCGCATCATCAGAATGCGACGCTGCCGGCTTCCTGCCGGCAATTTCAACACAAAATCAATGGTCCATCCTGTCCGAATTTTGGCGATCATTGTGGGGTTAAGGGACTATAATCCCGCAAGCGCATCAGGGGCCAACAAGCGTTTGTTCGCATCGCTACTCTTCTTAAGGAGCAATCAGATGATTCCCCTCGGCAACAAGTCTTTAGCCCGCCTCGTGGGAGTGGCAGTGGTTTTCGTGGCGTGCGCCATGGCGGCGATGCCGGCGCTCGCTGACTCGAGCTATCAGTCGTCGAGCCAGATCACAGGCGGCGTCCTGAAGGACCAGATGACCTCAAATCCTTTCACCGCGAAATTGATGGGCAAAGCGTTTGCGGCCACAACTACGACCACCATGGTGCACGGCAATCAGAAGGCCACGGTGCGCCCGGACTCGATGGAGATCTGGGATCTGGACGCGCAAACCATGACGCACATCGACACGGTGAAGAAGACCTACTGGACGGTGACGTTCGCCCAGATGCGCCAGGCCATGGCGAATGCCATGAAACAGGTTGGTCAGGCCACGCCGCAGCCGCAAGCGCCAACGCCGCAGCCGCAAAGCAATTTGCAGACGACAGTTCAGGTCTCGGTGAACAACCCCGGCGTGGCCAAAGAGGTGAATGGAATGAACGCGCAGGAGCAGGTGGTCACGCTGACGGTGACGGTGACCGATCCGAGCCAACCGCTTGCGGCCGGTACGAACCCCGCGGTGTTCGTGGTGACGACCGACATGTGGGTGGCGCTCCAGGATCCGCCGGAGCTCAAGGAGATTCACGACTTCGACGTGCGCATGGGCCAGTTGATGATGCAGGGCGTGGACGTGTCAGCGATGATGGCGGAAGCCAACCAGGCGAAAGCATCCACTTCCCAGCTATTTGCCAATCAGCCGGGCGCGGCCGCGGCACTCCAGCAGATGGGCCAGGAGATGGCGAAGTTGAAGGGCACGCGCGTGATGACGGTGACCAGCGTGGGCGGCAATGCGCCGGCGGGAAATGCCACCGCGAGCGCGTCGTCGAACGCCCCAGGGAGCGATCAGAACAACACCGGTTCGGTGCTTTCGTCGGTGCTGCCGGGAAAACTGGGCTCTATGATGGGAGGCTTTCATAAGAAGCCAGCGGCACAACAGCCTGCGCCTGCGGCCACAACGACGGATTCTGGATCAAGTGGGGGATCAAATGGGACATCGAATGTGGTTCTGATGCAGACGACGGAACAGATGTTGAACTTCTCGCAGGATGGAATTCCGGCGTCAGCGTTCCAGGTTCCGGCCGGCTACAAGCAAGTGCCCTCGCCGTACGCACAGATGAACCATTGAGGCGCGGCTTCTTCCGGATGCCCCTGCGGAAGGCGTCGGCCGCGGCGAATCCTTCCGTCTCATGTTGCCCTGCGTTCGGAAGTGGCACGCGCGCGAGAATTTTTTCTCCCGGACAGCGGTTACACTTGACTTCGCACCTCCATTCGTCTTAGTTTGTCCTTACACGGGAAAGGAGGTTGATCCAGCCTATGAGCAAAGATTCTTCGAGATGTAACTTACGTGAGGTGACTGAGGCCTAGGGCATCGCGCCCAAGACTCAGGTAAGACCTGGCGGAGGTTTCTCTGTCATGGCCCTGGCGATCGCAGAAGCGCGATGGCCTTAGTCCAATCCCAACAGATCACCGGCAGCGGCCTGGGAACGAAGTGTTCCCGGGCCGTTGTTGTTTTAGAGACAGGGAGTAGAAAGACAGGGAATAAGGGATCAAGGGGACGAGAAAGCCATTTTCAGTTCCCACGTCGCAGTTCATGGTCGCGCGATGCTTTTGCTTAGGAGGGGGAAATGAAGCACGAACTAGAGAACGCGATGGCATTGCTGGAGCGCACGCCGGCGGCGCTGGACGCGCTGCTGCGCGGATTGCCGGAGGTGTGGACGGAAACCAACGAAGGTGGGGACACCTGGAGCGTGAGCACGGTGATCGCGCACCTGATCCACTGCGAAAACGAGGACTGGATGCCACGGGCCCGGTTCATTTTGCGTGCCGATGAGGCAGAGCCTTTTCCGCCTTTCGANNGAAGGGCCTGGAGGAATTGCGCGCGATGAATTTGACGGCGCAGGATCTCGGGCGGAGAGCCATGCATCCGGCACTCGGCTCGGTCACTTTGTCTGAGCTGCTGGCCACGTGGGCGGCGCACGATTTGACGCATCTGCACCAGATTTCGCGGATTATGGCGCACCAGATGCGCGAAGCGGTAGGACCATGGGTGCGGTTCCTGGGCGTGATGCAGTGCGCGGGCCACAGCGAGGCGGCGTGAAAATACAGGGAGCGAGGGAGCAAGGGAGCAAGGGAACGAAGGAGCGAGAAGGCAGAGAATCGGGTCCGGTGAGCAGAAGCTCTTGGTCGCTCTTCGATGGCTTAGAATCCTCATAGTATGAAATGTCCATATTGTGGTTTCGGGCAAGACCGGGTGGTGGACTCGCGCGAGAGCAAAGAGGCCGACTCGATCCGGCGGCGGAGAGAGTGCGAGAAGTGCGGCCGGCGCTTCACAACCTACGAGCGCATTGACGAGATTCCCTACATGGTGGTGAAGAAGGACGGGCGCCGCGAACGCTTCGACCGGCAAAAAGTGCTGAGCGGCCTGCTGCGCGCGTGNNTGATTATGCAGCACCTCAAGGGACTCGACACGGTCGCGTACATTCGCTTTGCGAGTGTGTATCGCGACTTCAAGGATGTGAACGAGTTCAAGCAGGAGCTGGAAGGATTGCTGGACTCGCACCGGGGCGCGAAGAGTAAAAGATAACTATGTCAGAATCCAAGACGCACAAAGTTACATTGATTCCCGGCGACGGCATTGGGCCGGAAGTGACGCAGTCGGTGGTGCGCATTCTTGAAGCCACCGGCGCGAAATTTGAGTGGGAGCGGTTTGCTGCCGGGGCTGAAGCCTTTGAGATTCACGGCGAGTACATTCCTGCGGCGCTGTATGAGTCGATCGAGCGGAATCGCTTGGCGCTGAAAGGGCCGGTGACGACGCCGATCGGCGGTGGGTTCAAGAGCATTAACGTCACGCTGCGCAAGAAGTTCGATCTCTTTGCCAACCTGCGGCCCATTCGCAATCTGCCCGGCCTCGACAC
>PLST01000246.1 GCA_003164255.1 Acidobacteriaceae bacterium
TCAGCCGCAACAAAACTCGCACGACGAATGCTGACAAATTTCCGGCAGTGATCGCCGGCCAAACCCCTATTCCGCCGCAGGTCCGTCTTTAAGCAGCGTCAGCAAACCAGCTTCATCAAGCACGGGAATCTTCAGTTCGATGGCCTTGTCAAGCTTCGATCCGGCTTCTTCACCCGCGACCACGTAGCTGGTCTTCTTGCTCACTGACCCGGCAGTCTTCCCGCCAGCGTCCTCAATTCGCTTCTTGGCTTCGTCGCGCGTCAGAGTCGGCAGCGTGCCGGTCAGCACAAAGGTCAATCCCGCCAGCTGCGTCGAACGCACCTTCTTCTCAGCCGTCATTTTCACTTTGAGTGTTTCAAGGCTGTCGACCAATGCCCGATTCGAAGGACGCGTGAAGAAATCGACAATCGCTTCAGAGATCCTTGGGCCAACCTCCTCGACACGCTCAAGCTGCTCGCCATCGGCCTTCATAACTTCTCGAATGTCACCAAATTCTTCAGCGAGCAGCTCCGCTGTCCTTTCGCCGACGAAACGAATACCGAGTCCCATCAGAACGCGCGCGAGACCTGCCTCCTTCGACGCCGCGATTTCTTTCTGGAGGTTTGCGGTTCCCTTGGGACCAAGCAGCTGTCGCTCCCTTGTCTCCTCCACGCCTGTCTTCTTGTTGATTTGCGTCACTTGCGCAGTGAGCGCGAGCAAGTCTTCATCCTTAAGCCGATACAGGTCTGCGACACTTGCCACAAGTTTCTTCTCGAGCAGTTGCTGCACGACCGCATCGCCTAGGCCTTCAATGTTCATCACTCCGCGCGAACCAAAGTGCAACAGCGTCTCGCGCAGTTTGGCTGGACAGTCGGCATTCACACAGCGCCAGTCCACTTCGCCCTCTTCGCGCACAACTGGATTACCGCACTCTGGACAGTCCGTTGGGAAATGAAACTTGCGGTTCCCGCGGGGATGCGCATCGTCCGTAATGACCTCAGCAACCTTGGGAATCACGTCGCCGCCGCGCTCCACCTTCACCCAGTCGCCAAGCAGCAGACCCAGACGGTCAATGAAGTCGGCGTTGTGAAGGGTTGCGCGGCTCACCGTAACTCCGCCGACGAACACCGGCGTAAGCATCGCCGTCGGAGTCAGCTTGCCGGTACGGCCCACCGTGATCAGGATGTCGTTCACCTGCGTCACTCCCGACTTGGCCGTGAACTTGTACGCGATGGCCCAGCGCGGCGCGCGTCCGGTATAGCCAAGCCGCTGCTGCGTCGCATGCGAATCCACTTTCAGCACAACGCCGTCAATCTCATAGCCAAGCGTCGATCGCTTGCTTTCGGCATCGTCGATGAACTCGGTCATCTCTTCCACCGTGCCCACAAGTTTGCGATGGGCATTTACGCGGAATCCGAGCGAACCGAGCACATCGAGCGTTGCGCGCTGCCCGTTGGGCCAGTACTCGCCCTCAATAAGCAGAAAATATGCAAAAAACACCAGCCTGCGGTTGGCAACAATGCTGGGCTCAAGCGTGCGCAGCGTGCCAGCCGCCGCGTTGCGGGGATTGACCGCTGCAGGCAACCCTTCCTGCTCACGTTCTTCATTCATGCGGAGAAACGCTGCCTCCGGCATCACCACCTCGCCGCGTATTTCGATTGCCTGCGGCAATCCTGCCTTCTTCAGCTTGTCTGGTGATATCGAAAGAGGGACGCTGCGAATGGTGCGAACATTGGTCGTCACGTCTTCGCCGGTCTGGCCATCGCCGCGCGTCACGCCTGACGCCAGCCGCGCGCTCCCGTCTTCGCCGGCCTCGTAACGCAGTGCAATGCTCAGCCCGTCGAGCTTCAGCTCCGCCATGTACTCGACAACCAGGTTTCCTGCCAGTTCATGCACCCTGCGGTCCCAGTCGGCAAGCTCCTCGGCCGAGTATGCATTGTCAAGGCTCAACATAGGCCGCGAGTGCCGGACCTTCCTGAAGCCCTCGGCCGGCTTGCCTCCCACACGCTGCGTGGGCGAGTCGGGTGTCAACAGCTCGGGATGCGCTGCCTCGATCCGCTTCAGCTCGTTCATCAGCCCGTCGTACTCCTGGTCAGAGACCTCGGGCGCATCGAGTGCGTAATAGAGGTGCTCATGGCGGCGCAGTTCAGCGCGCAACTCCTCTGTGCGCCTGGCCGGTTTCAATGGGGTGTCTTTAGGCTTGCCCATGGGCTGGATTATAGGAGGCGACAGGCCCTGTGAGCAGGCCCGATACTATGGAATTAAGAGAGTCATGGAACCGATCACCCATTTCCTTACCGGAGCCTGCATCGGTCGCGCCGGCCTGAACCGCAAGACGACCTACGCCACGCTTGCCGCCGTGCTGGCAGCCGAGGCGGCCGACCTCGACGTCCTCTGGTCCTTCGCCGGTCCGGTCGAAGAGCTGAAGCACCATCGCGGCATCACTCACACCTTTCTTGGTGCGCCGTTTGTTGCGGGAGCCGTGGTTGGCGTCATCTGGATCGGACACAGCCTGTGGATGCGCCGCCGTCGCACGATCGATCCACTCCTCCAAAACCCGAAAGTGCCCCCGGCACCGACGTCGGTCCGCTGGGGCTGGCTCTATCTCACGGCCCTGATTGCCGCCCTCAGCCATCTCCTGCTCGACTGGACAAACAACTACGGCTTGCGGCCCTTCTTTCCATTCAATCCGCGCTGGTACGCGGGCAGCTTTGTCTTCATCGCCGAGCCGGTGATTTGGGCGTTGTTGGTGCTGGCTTTGCTTGTACCGTGGATCTTCGGACTAGCCGACAGCGAGATTGGCGCGCGCGCCAAGCCCTTTCGCGGCCGTAGTTGGGCCATCTTTGCTCTGACAGGAATGGCGGTGCTCTGGTGCTGGCGCTGGGCAGAGCATGCACAGGCCCAGGCAATGCTTGAGAACATTCAGGTGACATCGGCTCCCGTCAATCGCGTGGCGCTGGAACCGTATCCCGTCAATCCCTACCGTTGGCACGCCATTCTTGAAACCCCGGACTTCTACCAGACCGCCGAGATCAATACCTGGACCGGCGAGATAGTGAGCGAGCCGCTCCGCGATTCAATCCATAAGCCTACAGACACTGCCGCCGTCGAAGCGGCCAAGCGAACGCCTCTCGGCCAGGTTTATCTCGATTGGGGAATCTGGGCAGTGGTGCGCGATGTGGGTCAGGAGCCTGTGGCCGCCATGAATCCGCCCGATTTGCCCCCCAACCGCTCCTGGACCACGGTCGAGTTCAGCGATCTTCGCTTTGCATACTCCTTTCTGGGGACAGGCCGCCAAGCGGGTCGGTCACCGCTCGGAGGATGGGTTTATATCGTGGATAACCACGAAGATGGGGGAGAAGGAATGGGCGGACGCCCACAGAAATAGAAGAATTTTGACTCAGATGGAAAAATTTATTGGTCCGGTGGAACCGTTTGGGTTGACCCGGGGACTCGCGGACCGCAGAATGAAGGAGAAGACATAAGCATTCGGAATGGTTCCCCGTGTCCCTGGGAAATCGCTCCTCACTTTAGAAAAATGAGGTTTTCATGATCGCCTATCTGCTCCTGTTGGTTGCCGTCCTCACTCGTGTAACGCCCCATGCCGGGTGGTTGAACTTTACTGCGGTGGGCGGCATGCTGCTCTACTTTGGCGCGCGGCGCTCGTGGCGCGAGATGCTGGCTCCGCTGGCGGTGCTCGTGGCGACAGACTACTTCCTCACGGTCTACACCTATCACTATGCCTTCCGCTGGGAGGCTTATCTCCCCACCTGGGCCTGGTACGTGGCGGCAATGGCGCTCGGACAGATCCTGCTGAAAGCCAGAACGACGTTTGTGCGCGTCGCCGCAACCACACTGCTCGGACCCACCTCGTTCTTTGTGATTTCGAACTACGCGGTGTGGGTGGCGGGCGGCATGTATCCTCGCACCCTGGCCGGGCTCCAGGCCTGCTACGTGGCGGCCATTCCCTTCTACCGCAACGATCTAGCCTCAACAGCGATCGTTCTCGGCGTGGCTTTTGGCGCGCCCGCGCTTGTGCGCCGCATGGCTCCAGCCCCCGCGCAAGCATTGGCGGGAAAATAGCCCTCCATTAAGTCAGGCTCGATATTGAACCGCGCCCTAGCATGGGGCGCGGTTTGTATTTGTGACCAAGATGGGGGATGGGCGCAAACGAAAGTCATTTGACAGCCGTACGCGCAAACAAATCGAATAGCCCGAATGCTGTTGGTTCCATCCACAACCTGGAGAGACTGCCATGCGGATGCAAATCAAAACGGGAATCGGTGTGGCCTTGCTTGCGGGCTCAATCCTGATGACTGTCCATGCGCAAACTGCTAATGTGAGCTCGAAAAAGAACGGAAACAACCAGAGCGCAGGTAACTCCCAAACCAATGGCGCGGATGGACAAAGGAAGTCTGGACAGGTTGTGCACCAGGACTACGACAAGGTGCAGGCGGGCAAGCCTGAAGGCCCATCGGCGCCGCCAAACCAGAGCGGGACGCAGGGATCAACTGCGGACAACAACGGCGTTGCCAAATCAAAAACAAAATTTCGCCAGGAATTTGGACCGACGCAGGCGAACAAGAAGAATGACGTAATCACGCCTTCCGGACCTGGCGGACAGGACGGCAAGCCAAAAACCGCTGACGCAAAGAAGCAAGCGCCAAAGTAGAAACGGTTTGCGGTTCGTCTGCAGATCCGAGCCGGGCTCGTTAATCTTCCAGCAGTTTTCCTGAGCGCTTTCTCTTCATCCACCACCAGGCAAAGCCCAGCATCGCCAGAACGATCACCAGGGCAACCAGGGGCACGGCGTGGTGCGCCACCAGATCAGCCGCGCCCGGACCGAGTTTGAGCACCAGAAGCGACAGGATCAACCAGCGCACCATTCTGCCGGCAATCACTGCTAGCATGAATGGAATCACGCGCATCTCAAATACCCCCGCAGCGAAAACAAACATCTTCCACGGCGCCGGAGGCGGCAGCATCGAAGGGATCATCACAGCCAGAAACTCCTGCCGCTCAAAGCGGGTGCGCAGCCGTTCAAACCGTTCGCGGTTGATGCGCTTAAGCAGGAATAGTTCGCCGCCGGCCCGTCCCAACCCATAGGGAAGCAGCCCTCCGATTGCCGAGCCGATCGCAGCCATCAGGCAGTAGAGCCAGAAATTCGACTTGTTGTTCCACACGTAAACGGCGAGAATCGCGTCCATCGGAACGGGAATGGTCGAGGAGTCAAGGAGTGCGATAACGCCGATTCCCCAAAAACCAAGCTTCGCCAGCGCCGGCAGCAGCGCAAGCTTCCACCAGGCCATAATTCGTACAAAAAACTGCATCAAAAAAGTTCCCTTTCCGCCCGCTGATCCGTCCATCCAATAAGACCATTGTACGAGGTGAAGCATCTGGCAGACTCCGGCCATTTACACCCCAGGAGTTTGCGCGGCTCATGTAAGTACCGATTCTGGATCACAATTTGAGCGGGATGAGAGAATAGATCGAAAGGATTCCGAGCGGAGCCAGCAAAGTAGGCCCCTCCCCGGGAGTCTCCTCTAGAACCAATGCCCACCAGCGAAGCGCCAACCAACGTGAACGAGCCCAATGAGCCGCCGACGAGCCCAGTAGCGGCTGAGGACAAGGACAGCCCTGTCCTTGCCCCGGAGAGCCCGCAATCTGCTCCCTCTGCGCTGCGAGGTTCGCGCTGGGTCGACTACGACACCCATGAATTGCTCGAGATGATCAGCGAGCTCGAAGACGAGCGGCGCTGGGCGAGGCTGCGCGAGGGAATGTTGTGGGCGGTTCTGGCTCACATCGCTGTTCTACTGGCACTTTTCCTGTTGCCCAGATACATCGTCATGCCCAAGGTGGTCGACAAAACCGCAAAGCTGGACAAGGACGAGTTCACTTATATGGACACGCCGCGCTTCCGGCCCAAGGTTGAGGTAAAGCCGCTCATCAAGCCCCCTGTGATCGACAAGCAGACCATGGACGAAATGCGGAAGCAGTCCGCAGCGCCAGCGCCGGTTACGCCTCCGCCACAGGAAACCAAGCCTCCGGAACAGCAGGCGCCGGTCCAGCCACAGCCCGCACAGCCGCCTCCGCCTAACCCGCAATCGCAGCTTGAGGCGCCGCGGCCTGCGACTGTACCTGCACGGCCAAACTTTGCCATGAACTCGACCAATCCCGCTGACCAGCTTCGTGAGGCGATGCGGAATGCCGCCCGCAGCCACGGTGCCGGTGAGGTGGGCAATCAACCATCCCCTGGACTGGCCCTGCATCCCGGCGCTGGCTCTGGTGGCGTGCAGGTCCTCTCTGATACCCAGGGCGTCGACTTCAGCAACTGGCTGCAGCGCTGGCATTGGGAAACCGAACACACATGGGATCCTCTCATCCCCGATGAGGTCAACCCGCCTATTTACAAGTCCGGCATGGTTGCCATTGAATTCAAGGTTCTTCCGAATGGGCGGTTAATGCCCGACAGCGTGCACCTGGTCGGCCGCTCCGGCGATACCGCCCTCGATAGGGCCGCATGGGGCGCGCTCACCGGCTCAAACTATCCGCCACTGCCCCACGAGTTCCACGGGCCCTATCTAGAGCTGCGCGCTTACTTCCTGTACAACATGGAACCCGGTCACTAAGCCGCAGCAATTCACGATTCGTTCGCACTAATCAAAAAGCCCACGCTCCACGCGTGGGCTTTCCTGTGAACAAACGCAATTGCCGGCCTATTGGGGCGGAGGTAGCTTCACGCGTTGCGGAGCCTGGTTGCCATTCGTCTGGTCCGTGCCCTGCGCAGGGTTGTCCGATGTATTCGCCATCGACGCCAGCTCCGATTGCCGATACTTCGAAGTGCTCACGTACCCGTGAATGTGATCTTTACTGATGTCGTTGATCACAATCTCCACCGGCTGCGGGCTGTCAGGCATGTAGAACATCACCGGCTGAAGCAGGTTCACATGCTTCTGCGTAACGGTACGATCGTTCACCATCAAGTCAAGGTCGGCAAACTGATGCTTGGCGTCGGCTTTTTTCAGCCGCAGTTCCACCGAACCGGCATGCTTGAACACTTTCGCCTTCGCCACATCGAACTCCGCGTAGTTCCGCTCGCCCTTCTTCTCCAGCAGCACCAGTTCATCGTGCGTGTGCGCGATCGAGCCGGTAAGTTCAGTGCGCGTGTTCACCAGGTCGCCCTGCGTCGATGTCAGCCCATTGCGCGTGTCATCGATCGCTTTACCCTGCTCATCCAGTTGCGACTGCAGTTTTTTGAAGCGCGGATCATCCCTGCGAACGGCCACAATTCGACGGCCGCCAACTCCCTGCACTCCTGATCCCTGCGAGCTTGTTTTGGCCGGTTGGGTCGCCTGAGCTTGCTGCAGCGTCGCCAGATCATTCACCTTGGCCGTCAAGTCGCCAATCTGATGCTGCGTTGCGCTCAGCGCAGCCGTCTGCTGCGCGTTGGTCGCCGCCAGGTCCTGCGCGGCGCGGTGCTCGTGAATCGCGTATCCGCCCAAAGCGCAGCCAAGTAACACCGCCGCAACCAGAGCGATCATGCCTTTGTGTTCCACCGTTTCAGGTGTCGAAGCAAACTCCACCATATTTCCTCCGGAGTGGGCGGTCAGAACCGCTCCTTCCATGAAAACGATGCACGTTTGCTTCCAGTCGTCCAGAACCGCGAAGTGCCCTGATTGCCTCGTTTGCCGTTCCTGCGTATGAATCCAGCAATGGAAAGAATTGCAAAGAGCCGGTAATTCTTACCTGATTATGGAGGTAATCCGCGAAAGCGCCCGCTCCGATCGAGCCATTACGTTGGTACCGTTCAACAAAAAGCCCACGCTTTTCGGCGTGGGCTTTTCTTTGAGACTAGTGGAAACAACTATCCGTTCAACACATCCTGCAATTTGTTGAGCGTACGATGCAGATCCTTGTCCGTGCGGCGCTGCTCGTCGATCTTGCTGATCGAGTGCATCACTGTTGTATGGTGCTTGTTGCCGAACTGGCGACCGATCTCCGGCAGGCTGGCTTCCGTCATTTGCTT